>CAYRPR010000091.1:4533-7544 GCA_964425945.1 uncultured Verrucomicrobiota bacterium
CGTCCCCACCGCGCGACGACTGGCAGGGACCGAGAAACGGACTGCGCTGCAACTACATCTCTGTCCCTGCGGGTGATCAGTGGCGGAAATGGCGCATGCCGGTGACGGCCATGGCGATGCCGAACTTGTCACACATGGCGATGACTTCCTCGTCGCGCTTCGAGCCGCCGGGCTGGACGACGTAGCGGATGCCGGCCTCGGCGGCGGTTTCGATGCTGTCAGCGAACGGGAAGAAGGCGTCGGAGATCAGCATCACCCCGCTGATGATCGATGCGCGGAATTCCGCGGGGGCCTGGCCGTATACCTTGGAGGATTCGTACAGACGCTGGATGTTCTCCTCGGCCTTGGCCAGCGCGAGCCGGCGGACGGCGTCCACGCGGTTGGGCTGGCCGGCGCCCATGCTCAATAGGGCGTACTGACCCGGCGCATATTCGCGCACGAGCGCGATGGCGTTGGACTTGATGTGTTTGCAGACCTTCACGCCGAATTCGGCGAGCGGCAGTTTCTCCTCCGGGATCAACCGCTCGGTCGGCATCAGCCATTGTCCGATCAGGTCGGTGTCCCGGTTCTGCACAAGCAAGCCCCCCTGGATCGGGCGCAGGGCCAAGCCGCCCTCGGGTTTTGTCACGGGATGCCGGAGCTTGAGTACACGCAGGTCGCGGCTCTTGCTCTGCAGATATTCCAGCGCTTTCGCCTCGTAGTCGGGCGCGATGAGCACCTCCACAAAACGACCCTTCATGCGCTCGGCCGTGGCAAGATCGACGGTCGTGGTCACGGCGATGACACTGCCGAACGCGGACACGGGGTCGCCGTCCCATGCCGCCTCGAATGCCTCGGCCAGCGTGGCGCCGGTCGCGTACCCGCAGGGATTGCTGTGCTTGATGATGGCGACGCCCGGCGTGCCGGAGAGTTCCTTGACCGCTTCCAGCGCAGCTTCGCCGTCAAGATAGTTATTATAGGAAAGCTCCTTGCCGTGTAATTGGATGGCGTTCGCGACGGCGGCTTCGGGGTAGTCGGTATCCACATAGAGCGAGGCGTCCTGATGCGGGTTCTCGCCATACCGCAGGCGCAGACCTCGCGAGTAGGCCATGACGAACGGCTGGGGCGTGCCGGGATCCATCCAGCCGGCCAGATATGTCGCGATGGCGGCGTTGTATTCGGCCACGCGCGCGAAGGCCTTCTGCGCCAGTTCCATGCGGAGATCCGGCGACGTGTTTCCGTCGTTGTCCCGGATATCCTGCAGGACGCGGTCGTAATCGCCGGCCTCCGTTACCACCGTGACGTACCGGTAGTTCTTGGCGGCGGACCGGATCATGGAGGGGCCGCCGATGTCGATATTCTCGATGGCATCATCCAGCGTCGCATCCGACTTTGCGGTTACCGCCTCGAACGGATACAAGTTCACACAGACGAGATCGATCGGTTCCAGCCCGTGCTCCTCCATAGTCTTCACATGCGCGGCGTTGTCACGGAGGTGCAACAGGCCGGCGTGCACGCGCGGATGCAGGGTCTTGACCCGGCCGTCCAGCATCTCGGGAAATCCGGTGAATTCACTGATGTCCTTGACCGCGATGCCGCTCTCCCGCAGGGCGGCGGCGGTGCCGCCGGTGGACAGGATCTCCACGCCGGAATTGGCCAGCGCTTCTGCAAAGGGAACTACGTTGGTCTTGTCCGATACGCTGATCAGCGCCCGCGCGATTTTGCTCATGGTCGATTCCTCATGCTAATCCCAATTCCTTGAATGTGCGATCGATATCGCGGAAATGCGTTTCCAGATCAAACAACCGACGCAACTCGTCCGCCGTAATCCGCTTCTTCAAATCGGCGTCGGCGCCCAACAGCGCCTGGAAATCCGCGCCGGTTTCCCAGGATTTCATCGCATTACGCTGGACCCAGCGATAGGCGTCCTCGCGGCTGACGCCCTTGTCGGTCAACAGAAGCAAAACCTGCTGGGAGTGGATCAAGCCGTGCGTCCGCTCCAGATTGGCCGCCATGTTCTTCGGCAGGACCCGCAGGGTGCGCACGAGCCCGGCGAGTTTCGCGAGCATGTAGTCGAGCGCGATCGTCGCATCCGGCAGGATCACCCGCTCGGCCGACGAGTGCGAGATATCGCGCTCATGCCACAGCGCCACGTTTTCCAGGGCGGTCAGCGCGTAGCCGCGCACCAGCCTTGCCAGTCCGCAGAGCCGTTCGCCGATGATCGGGTTCTTCTTGTGCGGCATGGCGGATGAACCCTTCTGTTCCGCGCCGAAGAACTCCTCGACCTCATGCACTTCGGTGCGTTGCAGGTGGCGGAATTCCTGCGCCCAGCGTTCGACCGACGACGCGACCAGCGCCAGCGCGGTCATGTATTCCGCGTGACGGTCCCGCTGGAGGACCTGGGTCGAGATCGTCGCGGGTTTCAGTTTCAGTTTGGTGCAGACGTACTTCTCCACCTCGGGATCGAGGTGCGCATGCGTGCCGACGGCGCCGGAGAGCTGACCGACGCGGACGATTTCGCGCGCGCGCTCCAGCCGCTCGAGCGCGCGCCCGAATTCATCGTACATTAAAGCCATCTTAAGCCCGAAGGTGAGCGGTTCGGCGTGGATGCCGTGGGTGCGTCCGATCATCGGCGTGCGCTTGTGCTTCTTCGCCTGCGCGGCGGCGGCCTTGCGCACCTCCTTGACGTCCCCCATCAGAATGTCGGCGGCCTGCACCATCTGCAGTGCGAGAGCGGTGTCGAGCACGTCGGAGCTGGTCAGTCCCTTATGGATGTAGCGCGCGGAGGGACCGACGTGTTCGGCGACATTGGTCAGGAAGGCGATGACATCGTGGTCCACCTTGGCCTCGATCTGTTCGATGCGTTTGACGCTGAACGCGGCGCGCGAACGGATCCGTTTCAGGTCCGCGTCGGGCACCTGGCCGAGCTTGTTCATCGCCTCGCAGGCGAGGATCTCGACCTCGAGCCAGTTGCGGTATTTGTTTTCGTCCGACCAGATGGCCGCCATGGGCGGACGGGAATAACGTGGAAT
>CAYRPR010000092.1:0-7490 GCA_964425945.1 uncultured Verrucomicrobiota bacterium
AAACGCGATGCACATAGCCGGCGATGGCTCGGCGCAGTTTGAGCAGGCCGAGATTGGATGTGTAGCTGGTCGCGCCCTTCTCCAGCGCGAACATGGACGCCTCGCGCACATGCCAGGGGGTGACAAAATCCGGTTCGCCGATACCCAGGCTGATGATGCCCTGCATCGAGCTTACGATTTCGAAGAAATCCCGGATGCCGGACCGCGGCACGTCGCGCAGGGTCCGGGCAATCCGATCAGGGCGAGACTTTGAGTCGCTCGTACTCATCCTCCGACTCCATTAAGACACCGTGATGCTTGTAGGTCTTCAGCATGAAATGCGTGGCGGTGGCCTTGACCCCCTCGATGGTGGCCAGCTTCTCGCTGACGAAGAAGGCCACTTCCTTCAGATCCGGCCCCACGACGAACAGCAGGAGATCAAAGTCGCCGGACACCAGATAGATGGACTGGACCTCCGGGAACTTGCTGATGCGTGTCGCCACGTGGTTGAATCCCCCCTCGCGTTCCGGGCTGACCTTCACTTCGATGACCGCCGTAACGCGGTTCATCTGCAACTGGTCCTCGTTGACGATGGCCTGGTAGCCGCGGATGATGCCCTTTTTCTCGTATTCGGTAATCTTCGCGCGCACCGTGTCCGGCGTTAGATTGAGCATCTTGGCGATGTTTTCCGGCGTTTCCAGCGCATTATTCTTTAAAATCTTGAGTAATTCGTCCATGTTCCCCTCCGCGTGTACATCTGCGGGCATGGTATACCGGCGATGCCGATCATCGTCGAGATAAAAACCCGCCGGGCGAATGCGATGAATCCTTTGGATAATATACGGATTGTTCTGGTTAATCCCCTGTACGGGGGCAATGTGGGATCCGTCTGTCGCGCCATGATGAATATGGGCTTGTCCGATCTCAGCCTGGTGGCGCCCCGGAACCTGGACGAGCAGGAGGCGCGGACCATGGCCTACCGCGCGGTGGACCTGTGGGAGCGACGCCGCATTTTCGACACACTGGCCGAAGCGGTGGCCGACTGCGGACTGATCGCGGGAACGACGGCGCGCGAGGGGTTATACCGGAGCCATTCCAAGACGGCGCGCGAGTGGGCGCCGTTCCTGGTCGAAGGCGCGGCGCATAACCGCGTGGCCGTCGTATTCGGTCCCGAGGATCGCGGGCTGACCAACGAGGATCTCGCGCTATGCACCCAGGTCATCCAGATCCCATCGACGGAGGCGTATCTCTCCCTGAATCTCGCGCAGGCGGTCATGGTCTGCTGTTATGAGCTGTACGTCGCATCGGGCCAGTTCGAGGCGCGGCAGGAGAAGTCGCCGCTCGCGAGCACCGATGTGCGCGAACGCATGTTCGGCTTGTGGCGCGAGATGCTGTTGGCCGCCGGGTTCATGGAACCGGAGAAGGCTGACCACATGATGCTCGGCATCCGCCGCATCTTCGCCCGCAGCCCGCTGACCGAAATCGACGTGAACATCCTGATGGGCATCGCCCGCCAGGTCATGTGGTACACCCGCCACCGCGCTTCACCGGACGATCGTAACGCCTGACGCATACCCTGTCATTTCTATCGACGATCGTCGTCTGAAATGACAGGTAGGCCAATCCGCTTGGACCGGGAGAAAGGCGTCCCGCCCGAAGGGATCGGACGCCGGATTCGTCAGCGCGGAATGGGATCGTAAATCGATCCGCTGCCCGGCGCGGGCGCCGGTTCGACCGCGGCCGGTTCGGGTTCCGCGGCCCGGCGACGACGCGCGCGCGGCGCCGGAGCGGGTTCATCCTCGTCGGCGGGCACGACATACGGTTCCGGCGCCCGTGTCCGCGACGGGGGCGCGTCCGGCTCCGCCACCTCGTCACTGCGCGGCGTCACCTCGATGAACGGCTGCGGGTCGTCGATCTGCGGCAAGGGCTCCGCGTCCTGGATGAGCATGTCCCGCCCGCCCCCGGTGCGCCGTGGCCGCTGATTGGAATCATAGCGTTTCTGCCGCAGCAGCACGTCGTCCTCGTACGCCTGCCCGAATTCCTCCGCCGTTTCGGGTCGGGCCAGCGGACTGTCCGACCAGCCGGCATGCCACTGGGTGCGGCTCGAATGGGAATTGGCATGCAGGCGGTACGTTTCACTCCGCGCCTCCTGCGAGGTCATGATAACATAGGGCGTGATCAGCACCATCAACTCGGTGCGACGCTCGTTCATCGAGTCCGACCGGAACAGCGCGCCCAGCAGCGGGATATCACCGAGGATCGGCACCTTGACTCGCGTCTTGCGTTCGTCGGTGCGAATCAGACCGCCGAGCGCGATCGTCGAACGACTGCCCACGGCGATGCTGGCGGAAAACTCGCGGCGCGTGATGATCGGCACTTCATTGCCGTCGATCGTCACGGAGTCGCCCACGTCATCGGCCTGCTGGCTGATGTCCATCACCACAAACCGCTGGGGATTGATACGCGGCGTGACGGTCAGGTTGATGCCGATGTCCCGGTACTGGTAGCTGGATACGGTGCGGTCGCCGACGGTGGACGACGCGGTGGAGGTCACGATCGGCCGCGATTCGCCGATGATGATCTTGGCTTCCGTGTTGTCCGTAGTCAGGATGACCGGCGTGGATAGAATGCGCGCGTCGCCGGAACTGGCGGCCAGGCGGATAATGGCGTCGATGTTGAAATCATACAGCGTGGTGAAATACGTCAGCGCGCCCGGGCTCAAGCCGATCCCGCGGTCAATCAGGGAGGCGTCTCGAAACACGGACCCGTCGCGGGAATCGAATCCCCCACCGAACGCCGCCACCGGATCGCGCACCACGATGCCGCCGGCCGGACCGGCCCGCTGTTCGTTGACGACCATCATCGAACGCTGAAGCCAACTCAGACCGTATTCCAACCCTTCGTTCAGATTGACTTCCAGGATCACGGCCTCGATCAACACCTGTCCAAGCATGACGTCGAGCTGATCGATGATCTCCTCAAGGACCGTAATGTCGCTGCGTCGCCCCATCAACAGGAGGGAGTTGGTACGCTTGTCGGACAGAATCTTGGTCTGGGCGGACAGCCGGCCGATCTTGGCGGCGTCGTCACCCGCCTGCTGTTGCACGCGTTCCTGCGCGGCGCGCGCGACAAAATCGCGCAAGGCCTCCGCGCGCCCCGAACCGACATCCTCCGCCGCCGAGCCGGCGGCAAGCGCCGGGGATCGCGCCGCATCAGCGGACGCGGCGCCGATGAACTCGTTCAGTATGCCGGCAATATCCTCCGCCGCAGCGTACTCCAACGCAATGACCCGGACGATGATTTCAGGGTCGATGGGACGGTCGAGCACGTCGATGATGTTGTCGAAGAAGGCGAAATTGACGGGCCGTGAAATGATGAACAGGGTGTTGATGCGTTCGTCAGCGACGATTTTGACGCGGCCCTGGATGACACCGCGCTCGGCCAGTTCCACCGCCGCCTCGACCGCTGTCGGCGATACCGGCGTTTCCGGGCGTGCGCGGATGACGCCCGGAGGCGTCTGCGCGCCGGGTGTCGGCGGTGTGGCGGCCGCGCGCGGGCGTTGGGTCTGCTGGGCCTGTTGATCAGCGATCAACTCATTCAAGCGCGCGGCCACCTGGCCGGCCTCGGCGTAGCGGAGCTCGCGCACGAAAATATCTTCACGGGTTTCCACCGGCCGATCGATATACTCCAGCACTTCCAGGACCCGTTGCATGTTGTTCGCGGTATCGGTGATCAGCAGGCTGTTGGTGCGCTCGAAAATCTGGATCTTGCCATACCCGTGAACCAATTGCTGAATGATCGGCTGGACTTCGGCCACTTCGAGATGCTTGAGATCAATGATCTGGCTGACAATGGTGTCCGTCGGGGCGAAAGGCTCCTCCGGTAATATCATCTCGATGGGCAAACCCTCCTGACGCACTGTCGCGGGTTGGACCACCTTGTAGAACTTGTCGCCCATCGGCACCAGCGCGACATTGTGCATCAACAACGCCGCCTCAATGGCCTGCAACGTTTCGGCGTCCGTCAGGCGGGTCTGTCCGCGCAGGGTGATGGTGGCGTTGATGCCGGGCGAGCGGATCATGGTCCGGCCGGTCAATTCGCTGTAGAAATTGAGTACCTGATCGAGGGGCGCATCCCGGAAGTTCACCGAGTGCAGGCGTTCCGTCGTCGGGCCGGCACCCGGCGGCGGCGGGCGTACGGGGGCAGGCGGCGGCTGGGCGACCAGCGCGACCGGTCCCATGGCCAGATAGCCGATCATCAGCCAGGTCAGGATCTTCACGCCGGGATTCCGTTTTCGTATGCTCATCATGCTCGCCGCAGACACTCCGATTCAGCAGTTTCGCAGATTATCCGTATAAATCAAGCACCCCCGGGGGCCACGCGGCTGTATGCGTAGTCCACGGTCAGATTGCCCCGCAACCGGTTCGGAGCCCCCTGCACCGGGGCGATGGTCAGTTGACGCACATCCACAATAGCACCCTGCGACTGCAGGGCATAGAGAAAATGGACCAGCGCGCGCAGTTCACCCTCCCACGTACAGGTGACGGCCAGCTCGTAGAGATCGCCGATGGGACGTTCCCGGTCGGGCTCGCGGCGCAACAGCGTCAAGCCGTGTTCATCGGCGGTGCGCTGCAGGTTGCGCAGAATCTGCGATGTTACATCCAATTCCGCCGGATGAGCGGGCAGGGTCTCGCGCAGAACTTCGAGGCGACTGTCCAACTCGGGCTTCTGCGACATCAGGCGCTCGGCGATTACACGACGCTGATGCAACGCCTCCGCTTCCGTCGAAAGACGTTTCCATTCCTCGTACTTCGGCTCGCCGACCCAAAACGTCAGACCGACCAGGACAATCGCCAGGGTCATCAAGGCCAGCCGGGTTTCACGTCGCGTCAGCGTCATGGTTCCTCCCCCGGCAACCGCGCGGTCAAGCGGAACTCGGGTCGGCGCCGGCCGCCCGGCGCTTCGGTAACGCCCTCGGTCTTGACCTCAATAAACAGCTCGGACTTCTCCAGCGCGTCGATAAAATCAAGGATCAGCGTGACCTGGTTCCCTTCCCCGCGCAGCGTCAAGGCACGATTCTTTCGGTAGTCAAAGGAAGTCAGGTCCACACCGGACGGCAGGTTCACCGTGACTTCCCGCAAACATTCCAGCGCCGAGTGCGTTCGATCCGCATACTGCTCCAGATTCTGTACCCGGCGGCGCAGATCCTGCACCTCGGCCGACGGCGCCTCCAATTGACGAATATCCGAGGTCAATCGGTCGATGCGTTTCCGGTCATAACCGGAGACCAGGAACAGTGCGGCCATCACGGTGCCCCACACCAATAGAATGGCAGCGGTCGCGGCGGCCAGATTACGGCGCGCCCTCTTAAACTTCTCGGCCTCGTGCCATTCGGGGAGCGACAGATCCAGCGTGCGGCCGTCCTGCATGCATCGCCGGGCCAGCCCTTCGCTCAGGGGAGGCAGATCCTCGATGGAATGGGCCTGCACCTCCTGCTCGCATACCTGCCGCAGTTTCTCGATGATCTTCGCCGGCCGGGCCTCCTGATGCCAGACGGAGATATGCGGAGTCTCCATCCCGCCCCACTCGGATTCGATGGAGGTCAGCGAGTACATCGTCTCTTCCGCCAGCTCGGACGCGTACTCATCGCTTTCCGGATCTTCCGCCGGCCCCAGCGAGCGGATGACGACGGGGATGCCGGCCTGTGAGATGATCAGTTCCGAACTGCGCGGACCGAGGATCAGCATGGCGTGACGGCCGTGTGTCGGGATATCGCCGCGCTCACGGATGAGGTACCACCACCCCATGACCTCGACATCAATATGCTTGAGGCGCAAGCCCGCCTCATGGAACAGATCGGCCATCGCCTCGACCGCATCACGCCGCACGGCCGCGATAAGCACGCGCGAGGATGTCCCGTGGGTATGAAGCACTTCGAACGACACGGCCATGTGCTCAACCGGGAACGGCGAGAACTTGTCCACTTGCAGATCAACCATCCCGGCCAGCTCGTCACGGTCGGTGGAAGGTAAATCCGTCACCCGAAGCAGGACCTGGTCGGTCGGCAACGCCGCGCTGATCAGTCCGCGTCCGTGACCCAGGCGGGTCCGGATCTGGCGGGCCCACTCCTCGGGGGCGATCGTCGTCGCACCTTCCGGCGCCTCGAGGCCCGCCTGCTGATGATCCTGCACTTCGACGCGATCCTTGCGCCGGCGCACGACGGTCCACTCCAGTTGCCGTCCGCCGTATACGATACTGATAAATTGTTCGGTTGTCGCAGCCATAGCTGTCTGCTTTATAGCTGTTCTTCGCGCCAGAATACGGGAATGACCTGCTTGGACTCAACTCGCATCACGCACCAAACCACACTTTTTACTCCGTGCACCTCGCCGATCGAGGTAATACGGAGATACTGAACATCCCGGACGGCGATCTTGTCCCGGAGCGACATGTCCATGCCGGTCTGCGCGATGACCTCGTCCACGGTTTCGAATCCGTCATCGCGCGTGCCTTCCTCGCCGTCCAACCCTTTGCGTCCTTCGATGATCGCGTCGATAACCCATTCTTCGATCCCGCGCAAGGTCATCAGCACCTCCCGGCTCGCGGTGTTCACGTTCACCTTGCCGTGACTCCAGGTCGTCAGCCAACTGGCGATCCCCTGGATGGCGTCCAACGGATCGGTCCCGGGCGGACTGCCGAAGACCACCTCGTCATCAAACCCCTTGATTAGACGCAACTCATCAACGGTATCCAGCGGGCCGTTTTTGACCTGGTATCCACGCTGGGTATAGAACGGATCATCGGACTCCGCGCCGCTGACCCGGTGCAGATCGTCCTCGTCGGTCCAGTCCAGGAAACAGTCGATCAGTTCCGGCCAGCGGTCCTGCGGAATGTTGGCCTGGTCCAGGATCTCCTCCCAATCCACGTCATCCAGGCTGTTGATATTGCGCCGCCCTTCCTCGGGTTCGATGCTTAACGTGAAGCGGCCTTCGCCCAGTTCGCGTTCCAGGCTGCGGATGGCTACGCCCCGCGACAGGTTGAGGGAGCCGACGGCCAGTTGTTCCGCCGCTTCGTCCAGACCGAAATCATCCTCCGTCGCCTCCTCCATCTTGGCCACAAAAACCCGGGCCAACTCGACACCCGCCTGGGCGAGCGCCTGCGCCTTGATGCGCTTCCGGTAATACGAAATGACCTCGGCCTCCACATGCATTTCGAACGCGAAGGACGCGATGAGCAGGGACATCAGGATGATCACCCACAACGCGACAATGAGCGCCGTGCCTTCCTGACTTTTCGAATTTCGAATTTTGAATTTCGAATTTGTCACTCCGCCTCCCCTTCCGTGAATTCCACCACGCCGGTCACGGCGGGCGCGACGGGGATTTCGACCGCGCGCAACAAACGGATGGGCGGCCCGTATTCCTCCACCGGATCCATGTACAAGGTGATCTCGACCAGGGATGGCACCGCGTTGGTATCTTCCCACTGGTCGACCCAGGCGCGGTCTTCCG
>CAYRPR010000093.1:0-7490 GCA_964425945.1 uncultured Verrucomicrobiota bacterium
TAATGATGCAGATGGGCTTCGTTGACGGCGCGTATGGTGTCCTCCAATCCGGCCTGTCCGGTGATCAGCACTTTGCGGGTCGCGGCGTAATCCGGGTCATTCTGCAGCGCGATCAGGAAGTCGACCCCCCGCATGCCGGGCAGCAGGTGGTCGCAGAGGATCAGGCCCACGTTATCGCCCTCCTTTTCGCAGTCGCGGAGGACGGTCCGAGCGTCCTCCACGTCCTCGGCGGCCTCGACGCGTATCAGCGGTTTGAACGGGCTCAGATCGCGCAGGATGGCGTCGCGCACTTCGGCTTCGTCCTCCACGCACAGTATGACGATTCGGCTCATGATGCTTGCTCCTCGCTGGGGTGTGATTCGTGATCCGGTCTGGAAAGGGGGAGGGTGACGCGGAACTCGGTCCGGCCCGGCTGGGATTGCACCCGGATGGTCCCACCGTGGCGCGTGACGATGTTCCGCGAGATCGAGAGGCCCAAGCCGAGTCCGAATTCCACGCGGCCCTGGCGGGTCGTGAAGCGGAGGCTGAAAATCCTCTCCAGATTTTCCTTCGGGATGCCGGGTCCGTCATCGATGATGCGCACGACGATCTGATCGTCCTCGGACGAGGTGGCGACGGTGAGCCGACCCTGATTCTTCATCGCGTCGAGCGCGTTGGCGATCAGGTTGGTCCAGACCTGGTTCAGTTCGCCGGCGTTCGCCGGGATGGGCGGCAGGTCGTCGTATTGGCGTTCAATGGTTACTTCACGCAGGCGGTTGGAGAACAGGCGCAGGGTGTCCTCGAGCCCTTCATGGACGTTGACCGGCGCTTCGTCGGCATGGTCGGCGCGGCTGTAGGAGCGGAGGCTTTTGACGAGGCCGGAGATGCGTTCCGCGCACCGGGCGATATTGCGCAGGGCGCCGCCGAGCTGGTGGTACCGCTCGATGCGTTTGAGTTTTTCGTCCTGTGTGCCCGACAATCGTTCCGTCAGATGGCGGAAATCGGCGGTGTCGTATATGCCGATACCGACCAGCCATTCCGCCAGGACCGCGTCGCCCAGCTCCTCCGCGAGCCGCTTCCGGTATGCCCGCGCGTCGCGCGTGGAGAGGGGCTGCCGTTCGAAGGTGCGGTTGATCATTTCGCGGAACACTTCGCCGTCAGGCAGTTCGGCGGCGAGCGCGACCAGGTCCTGATGCACGTAGTCGGCGGCGCGCTCGATGGCGGCGACGGGGTTGTTCAGTTCGTGGGCGACGCCGGCGGCCAGTTGGCCGAGCGTGGCCATCTTTTCGGTTTCGACCAGCAGGGCCTGGGCCTGTTGCAGTTCGCGCAGGGCCGTGGCCAGGGCGTCGCGTTCGGAGGCCAGGCTCTTGTTCAGG
This sequence comes from uncultured Verrucomicrobiota bacterium, assembly GCA_964425945.1. Classification (GTDB taxonomy): domain Bacteria; phylum Verrucomicrobiota; class Kiritimatiellia; order SLAD01; family SLAD01; genus CAYRPR01. Next base: position 1,356 of record CAYRPR010000093.1, read on the forward strand.
TGCAGGACTTCGCCCTGCAGTTCGACGAGCCGGGTGCTGCGGCGGGCCATTGAGCGCAGGAGCACGGTGATGAACGCGACCAGCAGGGATTCGCTTTGCTGCAGAGCGTCATCCAGGTCCTGGAAGCTGATCTTCAGCAGTTGTACCGGCGTAACGGCCCGGCAGGTGAAGAAGGCGCGGCTTTGCCGGGTGAGGGCGAGCAGGCCGATGATCCGGCCGACGGTCTGGGAGTGGAAGATCACTTCCTTTCCGTCGATCACCTGATAGAGCTCCACCTTGCCCTTGAGCAGGAGGTAGATGCTGTCGAGCGGGTCATCCTGCCGGAAAACCATCGCCCCGGCCGGCAATTCGAGGCGCGGGGGCTGGCCGAGCAGGGCGTCGAGCGCGCCGATCATGCGGCTCTCGATGGCCTCATCCGGCTCGTTCAACCGGCTTAACAATGTCCGTTCAGCGCACAAGGATCTACTCCGGCATCAAGCCCAGCCATTCCCACACATGCGGCGCGGCCAGGATAAAGACGATCATGCCGACGGCGCCGATCAGGATGCCCATGGTGGCCATGTGCTTGGTCTGCACCTGGCCGGTGCTGTAGGCGATGGCGTTCGGCGGCGTGCTGATCGGCAGGGACATGGCCAGTGACGCCCCGATGGCGATGAAAATGGCCGAGGCCACGGGGCTCATGGCGATCGCCGGCGAGGCGGTCAGGCTCATGCCGATGGGGATCAGCAGGTTGGCCGTGGCGCTGTTGGAGATGATCGTGCTGAATAAGAGCGCGGTGATGCAGAGCGCGCCCGCGATCATGCCCGGCGCCATGCCCTGCCAGTTCACCAGCCCGATGAGCCAGGCGTCCAGTCCCGTCTTGCCCACGCCGTCGCCGAGCGCGATGCCGCCGGCGACGAGCCAGAGCACGCTCCATTGCATGGAGTGGAATTCCTTGTCGCTGATGAGTCGCGTCGAGAGCATGACCACCACCGGCAGGAATCCGACGATGGCGGACTGGATGCCGTGCAACGGTTCGGTGAACCAGAGCAGGATCGTCACCGCCGCGGTGACGTAATAGATGTACGCCTGCGGACTGCGATCATAGGTGGAGTCGATGTCGATGGTGATGGTATCGGACGAGGTGGGGAACAGGCGGACCAGCAACTGCCAGGCAAAAAAGAGCACGATCAGCATGAACGGGATGATCATAATCATCCAGTCGAGGAAGCTGATCTGGATACCGGCCTTGGCCAGCGCGCCGAGCGCGATGGCATTCGGCGGGGTGCCGACCGGCGTGCCCATGCCGCCCACGTTGGCGGCGGTCGGCTGGTAGAGCACCAGCGCGATCCGGCCCTTATCGCCGGCCGGCAGGCGCGCGATCACCGGCAGAACGACCGCCATGAAGGCGGCCGTCGTGGCCGTATTGCTCATGAACATGGAAAACACGGCCACGATGAGCATCAGGCCGAGGATGATGTTCGACGGCCGCGATCCGAACGGCTTGAGCAGGGTGCGGGCGAGGTTCCGGTCGAGCTTGTACTTGGACGCGCCGTCGGCGAGGAAGAACCCGCCGAGAAACAGCATGAGGACCGGATTGGCCAGCGCATAGAAGAAGCAACTGTAGGTCGGCGCCTTGAAGCCTTCCGGCAGGGGCATCATGGCCTTGTCGCTGACCAGCAGGATGTTCAGGAAGATGATCAGGGCGGCCGTGGCATGCAGGGGGATGGCCTCGGTGATCCAGAGCACGACCGCCATCAGGAAGACCGCCAACATGCGGTGTCCGATGGGGGACAGACCCTCGAACTCCGTCAGGAATGGGATGAAGAATACGATGACGGCCAGCCAAAGGCCGATGGTCTTGATGGGCGATGCGTTCTTACCTTTACTAGATTTCATGGCGATATCCGTTTGATCCGTTCGCGATTTCGTTGACACAGTCGCGCAATGAGGCGGCTGAATGCGCGGAAGGGTACACCGCTGTACCCAGCGCACAATCAGGGCGATTCCCGAAATCCCTCTTCGGGAAAACCACTACGGCCATTCGGGGTTCAAGATTAGATTGCGGCCTGGACAAAGACCAGCACGAACAGGGCGACGGTTTCGACGATACCGATGGTCATCAGGTAGTTGCCGAATCCTTGTCCCGTTTCGGCCAACGCGTCGGCGCCGGCGGCGCCGGCCTTGCCTTGGAACCAGGCGGAAGCGGCGATGGCCATGCCGCCGAAAATACCGGCGCTGATCATCGCTGGAAAATTGATGATCGCGCCGTCGGCGAGCGCGGAGATGTCGGTTTCGCGGATCATGGCATTCATCAGGATCATGCCGTAGATTGTCTGCGACAGCGGCGCGCCGATGAAGGTGATCAGGATGAACGGCGCCGCTTTGCTCTGGGCGAAACACTTCTTCCATGCCCCCACGGCGGCCATGCCCGCCGTGCCCGTGCCGAGCGCCGACCCGATGGCGGAAATACCCAGCGCGGCGGCCGCGCCGGCTTTACCCAGTGCCGACATTAATTCCATGTCCATGATCCGTCTCCTTGTTGTTTATTCGGTTTCCACGTTGATGGTTGCTTCGTCAATCAGCGGTTCGTCAAACAGGAATACATTTTCCGATTTGCGCGCGAAGGGGTTGTACTTGACCCCGGTCCACTGCAATCCGAGATGTCCGGCGAATTCCAGTGTGTTGAGTCGGATGCCGTGCACCAGCACGCCCATGCCGGCGAGGATGATGTTCAGCGCGTGGCCGAAGAAGATAATCAGCGCCGCGCCCAGCGCCGAAAGAATCGAACCCCAGCCCACCTGCATGCCCATGTCGTTGAACGCGTAAGCCACGGCATAGGTCGCCGTGCCGACGGCAAAGAGGCGGACATAGGAAACGACGTCCACGAAGTTGCCCACGAGATTCAAGGGCAGCATGACGTGGTTGAACCACTCGTTCTTAAACCGGCGCCAGGGCGTCATGAAGAGCGCGATCATGACCGTTCCGCCGAAAATCGCCGGGACCGCGTAGCGCGGCAGGTCCCGTCCCAGCACGAGATGACACGCCAGGAAGAACATGCCCCATGTCGTGCAGATCCAGCCCGCCTGCGCCAGACAGCGCGGGTGATTGATGAAGCGAATGACGTTCCATCCGTGCGCGATGGTCAACTGGATGGCGCCGATCAGGAAGCACAGATAGATGATGTGGTTGTCGTCCCGAAGCCATTCCAGGGTGAGGATGCCGAACGGAGCCGGCAACCCGCCCTCCAGACCGAGAAAGGTCCCGGTCAATGCGCCCCAGATGATCGTGCCGATGCTCATGACATAGAGCAGGTGGAACAGCGAGGAGGGCCATTGCCTGAATTTCCGATGGCCCCAGACGGTCAGCCCGAGGAACAGCAGGCCGTATCCGGCATCGCCGACAATCATGGCGAAGAAGAGGCTGAAGAAGACCAGGAAGACCGCGCTGATATCCACTTCGCGGTATCCGGGCACCACGCCGATGAATCTCAGGACGACGCTGATCGGGCGTACCCAGCGCGGGTTCTCGATCTTGGTGGGCGCCGGTTCCTCCGGCGACACGTCCTCGATGAGGAGACCCCAGCCGTGCGCGGCGGCGGCTTCCCGCAACATCTGGATCTCGTTTGCGGGGCAATACCCCTTGAGGAAGGAGAGGGGGACGTTGGAGTCCATACCCGCGTAGGCCTCGAGAAAGACGACCTTGTCCTCGGCCTGCTTGAGCAGGTCTTCCACCATCGGGAAGAATCGCGCCAGTCCGCGGAACGATTGTTCGATGGCGTCCAGGGCCGTTCGCAACTCCTCGATCTTCGCGCGGATCGCGGAGAGCGAGCGGTCCGGCAGTCGGATCTCCTCGTACCCGGTCTGAATCGGTTCCCGGCTGATCAGGGCAAAATAGACGCTCTCCTTGTGCATGCCGGCCCGATGCAGGACGGCGCCTTCGGGCGCCTCGATCGGTTGTTTGGCGCCTGCGCGAAACAGCTTGATATGCACGCCCTTGTCCGCCAGGGCCCGTATATCGTCCGGATTGAATTCGCTGAAGATCTCCATGCGTTGTTCTTCGCGCCGCCAGTATTCGATGGCTTCTTCCTGGTCGCGCTTCTGTTGGATCAGGGACCAGACCTGGTCCACCACCTCCTCCGTTGTCGGCGCGTGGGAAACGGTCGCGGGCGGCGGAACGGGCGCCTCATCCTTGAGCGCCTGCGCGTACGCCAGCAGGATGTCGTGCGCCCGCCGGATATCGCGATGATGAGCGCGGGCCTCCTCGATCAATTGGCCGGCGGGATCGCGCAGATGCGACAGATGAACCACGCCCATCTCCTGGAGCTCGAACAGCGTCTTTTCCCGCTCGGGGCGCACGCAGAGGAGGTACAATTTCTTCATCGGTACGATCATGCCGGGACCTCCTCCGCGCGCAGGGATTTGCCCTTGGCAATCTTGGCGCGAGCCACTTCGGCCGTCTGTTGGTCCCCCAGGAAGATGCGGATGATGCGGATGTTCTCCTTCGCTTCGGGGATCTTGACCTTCTCAAACAGATTGACCCGCTGGGTGGTCGTGCGCAATTCCGTTACCAGCAACCGGTGTTGTTCCTGCAGGATGCGCAATTCCGCCCGCAAGCGGGACAGTTTGTCGAGTACGTCCAGCCCGTCATCCAGCCAGGGCGGGGTGCCGAACAGATCCGGCATCTTGCGGTCATACTCGATCCGGTCCAGCACCGGGATATTGACGCCGGCGATATTGCCGGACTTCATGTGTATCTCCTTGACCTTCAGATACGCGTCAAGATCCACGGGTTCGGAGAAGAGTTTGACCCAGTCGGCGAGATCGGCGCGTACGGCCTTTTCCTCCATCTGTTTCTCCTCGATCAGATTCTCGAGGTGCCGCACCTCAATCTGCAGCTGCTGCTTCTTCAACTGCAGGGTGGGGAGATAGCGATCAAACCGGCGCAGGGCGTCCCGCTGAACCTTCAACTCATTCTTGGTATGTTTGATCTTGCCCATCGTCTTCCCGCTCTGTTCTCGCGCTCATCTCACTTTGTCACGGGCTTGAAAGCCCGTGACACATGGACCGTGACCTATCCGCTGTTCCTTCCCGCGTTCAGCCTGATTGTCCGTTCTTCGGCCAGAATTTCTCGATCAGACGCGTCGAAATACCGGTTTCTTCCGGATCGAAGCAGTCGCTGAGAATGCGCCAGCCCGAATTCAGCGCTTCTTCCAGCGGGATATTCACCGAGAGGTCCATCATTTCCTTCTCAAAGCGGTCGCCATACTTCAGGAGTTTCTGGTCCCACGGGCTCATGCGGAATCCCATGGCCTGTTTCTCGAGCGTTTCGCGATAGGCGGCGAAGAGCTGGATCATCGTGTTCATGATGGTCCGGTGATCCTCGCGGGTCTTGTCGTTCACCAGCTGTTTCAGGCGGCTCAACGATCCGAACGGCTCGATGCGTCCGTTGCGCAGGTAGAACTGGCCCTCGGTGATGTAGCCCGTGTTGTCGGGCACCGGATGCGTGACGTCATCGCCGGGCATCGTGGTGACGGCGAGGATGGTGATCGACCCGGCGGAATCGAAGTCCACCGCCTTTTCGTACCGGGCGGCGAGCTGACTGTACAGGTCGCCGGGATAGCCGCGGTTGGCCGGTATCTGTTCCATCGTAATGGAGATTTCCTTCAAGGCGTCGGAGAAGTTGGTCATGTCGGTCAGCAGCACCAGCACGCGCTTGTTTTCCAGGGCGAACTTCTCCGCCACCGCCAGGGACACGTCCGGCACCAGCAGGCATTCAACCGTCGGATCCGAGGCGGTATGAATGAACATGACGGAGCGCGACAACGCGCCGTGTTCCTCGAGCATGTCGCGGAAGAACAGGTAGTCGTCGTGCTTCAGGCCCATGCCGCCGAGGATGATTACGTCGACTTCCGCCTGCAGGGCGATCCGGGCGAGCAGGGGATTGTACGGTTCGCCCGCGATGGAAAAGATCGGCAGTTTCTGCGATTCGACCAACGTGTTGAACACGTCGATCATCGGGATGCCGGTGCGGACCATGTTGCGCGGGATGATGCGCTTGGCCGGATTCACGGACGGTCCGCCGATCGGGATCATGTTTTGCGTGATCTCGGGGCCGTGATCGCGCGGCGCCCCACTGCCGGTGAAAATACGGCCC
>CAYRPR010000094.1:0-6656 GCA_964425945.1 uncultured Verrucomicrobiota bacterium
CCCGTTGCGGCCACCAAGTACCTCCACCCAGCGACAAATGCACACGCAATGACTTTCTTAGTATTGCTCTCATCGCGAGAACTTATCTCAACAGGACTACACTCCATCTGCAGAAAGGTCTCCCCTGCATTCATGTCAACCACGTGCATACGAGAGCCGTACAATCGTTGAGGCTTTCTCCGGAAATCAGTATCCCGGATATATCCCGATACAGCCGCGATATCTCCCGCAGGGGCGCGCGCAGTACAAGTAACCTCTTCAACACGCCATGTCTGTTTGTCCAGTTCCGCAAAAGACCACAGCTCGCGGTCGTTCTGCGGAGCATTGGGGACAAGCTCCCGCCCCTTATAGATTGTCGGCCCGGCAAGTTCAAGCTCCACAAATCTCGGTTGAGTCCGATCCGCAATCTGAAGGCCCGTCGCGTCACAGGCCGCGTCAATTGAACGGCGAACAGCATTAAGAATTGCGCTATTACGCGTGATGCCTTCCGAAGGCGGGCTTCCCCGGCCTCCCATGGCGGGAGCGGAGAATGATCGCACCTGAGCTGTGTCAGTTTGTACGAATCGAATATCCGCATGTGCGGTCGCGACATGATAGTCAGCGAGACCAGGCGCCACATCGACCATGAGATAGACAGAAAGGAGGCCATGAATATCAAATCGGCCCGCATGCTCGATGAATGTTTCGGCGGTAATAAATACCGCGGGATCTTCCAACGTCCGCCAAACATCCTTCAATTCACTGGTTCTATCTTCGTCAAGCACTGTGATATTCCTATCCAGCAGAATCTCCTCCAATCTGGAACGCGCAGCTCGAATATGAGCATTTGCCTCCACATTCTGAGGAAAGACCGTCACTGCGACCTTCTTACCCTCTAGAAAGGCTATAGCGCTTGAGTCGAATCCCAAAGCAACAACATCCAGACTCAATGCCAGTGACAACGTGGCTACCAGATCTATATGGCTCAAGCCACACAGCACTCTACGGCGAATCATTATGGTTCCTCAAAGTGCTTCACGGCAGACGCCTGCCAGTCACGCATGATATTCAAAGCCAACACATCCATACACATGGCAGCACTGATGGGATTCCAGCCCGTCAGACCTGAGCGCGCCCAAATCAAGGGCTTCTCCTCGACAATATAGGCTGATACCCGTGTCGCCCCCTCAAACCGGAAGTCTTCTAAACGCGCGCCCTCGGAATCAGTTATCCGCGTACGTATCGCCCCATTGGCCTCCGCGACCAACAACCCATCCAGCGCCAACCGACGCAATAAGGAATCTCGCGCATCTGGATCATTCGCTAGCAATTTCAACTCATCTAGTGACGGTCTAATCGGATTACGGCGAATACTCACCCCCCCCGCGCGATCAATCAGGCTTTCTAGTTCAGCCTCGATCTTCAGCCAGCGACCTGAAATTTCATCCAGTTCAGTAATCGATACTATCGCAAGACGTTTCCCCTGAAAGATTCTGCGAAATACTAGGTCACTATATCCCGCTTGTACTTCGGTTATACGACTGTTGGCCGCCTGCACGAATGATACATCTCCCGATAACGCCACCACATTCTGACACGCATTGATCGCGCGGGCCGGATAGCCTAACCGGACATAGCAATCGGCGATCAACAACCATGCTCGCTCCGTTTGAAAAATTGGTTGGCTTCCCATCGGATATTCGACCGTCACTTGTTTTGACAGATTCAGTGCGTATTCAAACTTGCTCGCGTCATAAGCAAAATGGGCCATATCTAGCATTTGCTGACCATCCGTCACATGAGCGGCCAGCGAAAAGAACTCCTCCTTCGGATATTTCATAATCAGCCATACATCAACTCGCCCAAGACGACGACCTTCCTCCTTGACATGTAAACTCCAGTGTCGAATACGTGAAATAAGGTATGACCGCATGCTTTCAGTTACCGCACCCCCGCCCAGTCTCGCTATGATCTGATCCATGGCGTTGCTCTGTGCCACTCGCAGAGCATCAGCTACTGTAACGCTTGAACCATGTGCCGCATAATAGTAGTTGCCCTCGTCTTCGCGAATGGGATTATCCCACCACGAGGGAAAGGAAACCGTTCTCTTTGAGCTAAATCGCGGAACCCGAGCACTCTTCCTGATCTCGCTTGTATCAGACCAAAGGATTTCCCCGGATCGGCGATCCCGCAAATTCAATGACACCATGTAATACCGGTCAACTGTGCGCTCGCCGCGATCCCGCATCTCGAATATCTGCCCATATAAATACCAATCCGAGGTTTCCTGACTACCACCTGCATATGCCGCATTGGGATCCACCAAACCGAGTTGATCCGTATTGAGCAAATCCAAATCCACCGCCAACTGCGAACGATCCACAAATCGAAATTGCTGAGATCTAATCAGTTTCGTACGGATGGAATGCGTGAGGATGCGCGTATCCACATGTATGGTCGTCGCATTATCCAACGCCGCCAAATCCAAAAAAGGTCGTCGACCTGAAGCCTGCTCAAGAACCGTTGCATCAGAAAGCAGCGAGTCCACCATCATGTCGATAGTTTCTCGAGCGTCATCTGCGTCAAATATTAAAGAAAGAGGTCGATCTCGATCAAGCGGACGCCGATCGGGCGTCGGCGATACGCATCCTTGGAGCGCTAGTACTATAGCCAGCGCACGAAGTCCCCCCATATGATCTCCAATTTCGGCTGCTCTGCAATACATGGTCCCCTCATCCTCAACTCCGCTAGCTACGCGTATCCTATTGAATCAGGGCTTCGACACACAATCCCATATTGGATCGAATGCCCAAGTCAGAGCCTGACATTACGAGCTAGCATTCACAAACCCAATGTGACAATAATCTCATGAGGGCCATACAAGAGGTAGAGCTATGCAGGCTAGTGATAAGGGGGCGTTTCCGCCCACACGCTGGACACTGGTTGATTTGGCCGCCGACCGTTCGGCGGCCGAGGCGGTCAAAGCGCTGGGCGAACTGCTCGAGCGCTATTTGCCCGCCCTGAAGGCCCATCTGATGTATGGCCGGCGCCTGAAACCGGATCGGGCGGATGACCTGATCCACAGTTTCATCGCGGAGAAGATCCTGGAGGGGGAACTGCTGGGGCGCGCGGATCGCGACCGCGGCAAGTTCCGGACGTTCCTGCTGACCGCCCTGGACCGGTATACCATCAGCCAGTTCCGCAAGGAGCAGGCCGCTCGACGATCCCCCGGTGAAGGGGCCATGATGGCGCTCGACGAGGTCGCCGACTGGGTTGAAGACGACGCCGCAACGCCGCGGACCTCCGCCTACGACCTGGCCTGGATCCGCGAAATCATCCATGAAACCCTGCGCCGCGTGGAGCGGGAATGCACGGGTTCCGGACGTGAGAGTTACTGGCGGATATTCGAAGCCCGCGTCGCCAACCCCATCCTGCACGGAGCCGCGCCGGAACCCTATGACCGGATCGTCGGCCGCCTGGGTTTTCCGACGCCGATGCAGGCGTCCAACGCGCTGATCACCGTCAAGCGCATGTTCGAACGGCAATTCCGCGCCGTCATCCGGGAGTACGTGGGCGACGAGAAGGAAGTGGAAGAGGAAATCAGGGAACTGAACGCAATACTGGCCGGGGTTCGCGCGTAGATACGGAAAGGAATACAGTGAAACACGACGAACTGCAGGGCTATGAACAACTGAAGACGGACGCCTCCAGCATGCGCTTCATACTGGAGGAAACGACGCCGGATCGCGATCTGTGGTCCGAGCAGGAATTCGGCGCGATACTGAAGCACCAGATGGACACCCCCCTCCACAGCGGCCTGGCCGAACACACGGCGGCCGGCCCGACGTATACATTCGGCGATCTCCTGCGGGATACGCGTCCCGACGCGGAGATACTGCGCGCCGTCAAGGATTTCGCCAAGAATCTGCGCGGCGACACGACGTCCGGCTTTCCGGCGCCCGTCGCCACGGCCCTGTACTACGCCGCGATCGTCGCCGCCGAACAACGCGCCGGAACCCGCATCAGCGAACTGGACGACGCGCGCCTGCGCGAAGGATGCGTCTGGGCCCTCGCCCAACCCTGGCTTACCGATGATCTGCGGCGGCTCTTCAGCGCCTGCAAGAGCTGAAGCGGCGGTTACTCGTTGCGGAGCGCCTGGGCCGGCTGAATCCTCGACGCGCGCACGGCCGGCGCATACGAAAACGCCACACCGGACAAGACGGCCACAAGGACGGGCGCAATCAGAGTCCACCCGTTCATGGCCACCGGGAACCCGATCTCCCCGCGAACCACCAGCAATATCGCGTGCGCCGTCACACTGCCGGTGAAGCCGGCGACGACGGTCACGAGTCCCGCCTCCATCAGGAACAGTGCGGCGATATCCGCGCGCGACGCGCCGAGCGCGCGGCGCAAGCCGATCTCCGTCACGCGCTCCTGCACGTTGGCGATCATCAGCGTCATCAGGGTGATGCCGCCCAGCAACATGCACAGCCCTGCAATACTGCCCGCCGCGAACCGTACGGATCGCTGCCATTGCCGGATCCGGGCTAGCAACGTGTCGGGCGTGATCACGGACAGCGCGGGCGCCGCTCCCGCCCCGTCCGCCATCAGCGCCGTGGCGCGGCGGCCGATATCGGCCGGATCGACGTCCGCCGGCGCCCGGATATAGATCGCGTCGCAGGTCCCGTCCGGCGATTGCGGCGCCCAGTACGGCTGTATCGTATCGGGAACGATCACCAGATTCTCCCCGGGCACAAGGCGGGCGTCCTGCAAGGGATCTCCCGAGAAGCGTCCCGGATCCACAATGCCCACAACGCGGAACAGCTCCTGCTCAACCGCGAGCGCCTGGCCGAGACGCCAACCCATCCGCTCACTCAGGCTCCGGCTGATCACGCACCGGTACGCGCGGCTGTTTCGGTCCTCGGCGTCGAGAAACCGTCCTTCCACGATCTGCCAGGGCCGGACGCGGATCAATCCGTCATCCGCCGCCATGACCTGGAGTCGCGTCAGGCCATCGCGCGTCATGACGGAGTACTGTTTGACGGCGCCCACGACACAGGACGGCAGGTTGGCGCGGAGCCGGTCCGCCTGCTCGCGTCGCAACGGCTCGGCGCCTTCCGGCAGGATCGCAATCACGTTTGCGCCCAGCTCTTGCGCCAGTTGGCGGGCCCGCTCCTGCAGACCGCTCAGCACGGACAGCAGCAAGGCCAGCGCCGTGCAGCCGATCGCGATCGCGAACAGCGAAAGCAACGAGCGGCCCGGACGCGACCGCAAACCGTCGCGCAGATCTCCCGCCAAGGCCCACGCCGTCACGACACGGGCCTCTCTTCGAGTAAGCCGTCACGCAAATGTACGCACCGCGTACAGTGCGTCAGCAAGGTGGTGTTGTGCGTTACAAGCAGAATGGTCATGCCCTCATCCTTCAGGCGCTGTAGAATAGTCATCACCTCGCGTGCGGTATCGGCGTCGAGATTCCCGGTCGGTTCGTCGGCCAGCAGGCAGGGCGGCCGGTACACCAGCGCGCGGGCGAGTCCGACCCGTTGCATCTCGCCGCCCGACAACAGCCGCACGGGCGTATCGGCCAGGTCCGCGATGCCGAGGGTCGCGAGGGTTTCACGCGCGCGGTCCTCCGCGTCGGCCGGCGGGCCGGACAGATAGCGGAAACGGAACAGGACATTGTCGAGCACCGTGCGCCGCGTCAGCAGGTTGAACTGCTGAAACACCATGCCGAAGCCCTCGCCGCGCAGTCTCCGGACTTCATCCTCCTGATCCCAGGAAATCGGACGGCCCCGGAATGCGATCGTCCCCGATGTCGGCGTGTCCAGCAGGCCGGCCAGCGTCAGCAAGGTGGTCTTACCGGATCCGGACGGACCCGTGATGGCGATGAATTCACCCGGATGGACGGTCAGATTGACCCCGCGGAGGACGTGGACATCGCCGCGCGGTGTGCGGAAATGCTTATGCACCTCGTTGAATTCCAACACGACGCGTTCGGTCATGACCTCCTCAAGGATACAGGACGAATTGTCCGGCCTCCACGCCCCCGCGCACCTCGAAATGCGTGTCGTTGCCGGGCCCCAGGTCCAGGGCGGCCTCTTTGTAGCCGAGCCCCGAGCGGACGCGGGCGTAGGCGCGTCCGTCCCGCCAGTACACGGCCGGACGCGGAATGCGCAGGGCGTTCTCATCGTAGTGACTCAGCACATGTGCGAAGGCCGACATGCCGGAACGGATACGCGGATGCGACTCCTCGAGATGGATGTCGATGGTCACGTACTTCTGCCAGGCTGGTTTCCCGGATATCGCATGCGCCATCGCACCGACCCGCTCCACGCGACCCGGCAGTCGAAGGTCCGGGTACGGCAGCAGCGTGACCTGCGCTTCGTTCCCCTCACTCACCCGGGCCAGCTTGCCCTCGGTCACATGACAGCGCACCAGCAGATCCTCCATGTCCGCCACCATCAGGAAGGTCTGATTGCGATAGACCGAATCGCCGACGCGCACGATCCTGAACTCCCCGTCGATATGAATCGGTTTGTAAATGACCACGCCGGATCGCGGCGCGCGCACCACGCAGGCGGCCAGCTCCTCGCGTGCAAACTCCAGCTCCTTGCGGGCGGATTCCCGGGCCGCTTCCGCGCGAGCCGTGGCGGCGGGATGAATATGGTTCGTGGTCAACT
>CAYRPR010000094.1:6666-7465 GCA_964425945.1 uncultured Verrucomicrobiota bacterium
CGAGGCGGTTCCGTGAGCGCGCCACCTGCTGTTCCAGCCGGCCGATCTTCACCTCCTGCTGGCGCACCTCGGCGGACGAAACGAGATCCTCTTCCAGGAGCCATTTCATCTCGTCGTGATACACGACTTCCTGTTCCCACTCGGCTTGCGGTTCCAGCAGGCTCTCTTCGAGCTCCCAAATCTCAATGGGAATGTCCGCCTCGCGAAGCTGATGCAAGGCGGCTTCCGCCAGCGCGTGATCCCGTTCCAGACCGAACAACGCCTTCACCGTGGCGCCGGTATCGAACCGCACGAGTTCATCGCCGGGCTGGACCTCCTCGCCTTCGCTCGCCAGCGCGATGATCGTCGCCCGCTGGCTCAACGTGCTGTACACGTCATCGGAGCCCGCGCTCTCGATCGCGCCCTCGATATGTTCCCATACGGCCAGCGGCCCGCGATCGATCCATCCGCCTTCCGCCGGACCGGACCCGGTCGAGGCCCGGCGACCCCACAACCACGCGCCGCCCGCCAGGAACAGCGCCACCAGTACGCTCGCGCCGATACGCCTCATGGAGACCTCCCGTATCCGGGCTTCAGTTCGTCCGGGAATTCCAGCAGCGTGCCCAGCGTATGAAGCAAGCGATAGGACGCGACGGTGACCTCTGCTTCACTGACGTACTTCTGGATCTCGGCTGAGATCAAGGCGCTCTCCGCGTCGATCAGGTCGAAGTTGCTTCCGCGGCCCAGCGAATATAACCGCGCCGCGAGGCGACGGCGTTTATCCGCCAAGGCGGCATTCGCGCGCGCGATCTCATGTTCC
>CAYRPR010000095.1:0-7326 GCA_964425945.1 uncultured Verrucomicrobiota bacterium
AGAGCCCTGCTGGGGCGATCTGGAGTAGTATCGTGTCAGGGCCCATCGCACAGTTCATCCGAGGCTTATCCCGTAACAGTCCCTCGCCCATCGTGAATGTGTTGACGCGGACGCATAAGCGCGAAGCCCCGTTTCGCCTCTGCCGGGAATCCGTCATGCGTCAGACGTACCGGAATATCCGCCACATCGTCGGCAGCGCGTCACCCTGCCCGTACCATCCATCCGCCATACGCCTCGCACCGAAATCGGTACACGGCGAGAAGCCGTCGCCCAGATGCTATCCGGCGCCGTACAATCTCCACCTCAATGAGCTGGCCACCCATGTGGAGGATGGCTGGGTGATGTATCTCGATGACGACGACCGGTTCACCATGAAGTCCGCCGTCAGGAAGATCGTCGACCAGATCGACCATGAGGATCAACTACTGCTGTGGCGGGTGAATATCAACGGCCGCATCGTGCCGGACGACGAACATTTCGGGCACATCGTCTCCACGCACATCTCCGGCATCGGCTTCCTGTTCCACTCCCGGCACCTGCCGGTCGACTGGGGCTGCTGGTCCCACGGCGATTACCGCGTCATATCCTCCCTCGCCAAGCGCCTGGAAACAAAATGGATCGATGCCGTCCTGACATCAACCCAAGGCCGCCCCAATCGAGGCGGGAGACGCATCCAGAGATTCACATACATTTTATGAACACCCATATACCTACTATGTATACCAACAAGGACTATCGACGGCATGGATATCACCGTATAATTCTATATATTAAGCACTTACGACAGGCATCGCGCGCGTGGCGCATCTGGCATGATATCTGCGCATATACCGTCCCGAAAGGAGACGGACATGCAAGCGATGCTGGGAAGATGGAACTGGGTAGCGATCGGCATTCTGATGGTGGGTATCGGAATCATGTTGGACTGGGGCGCGCGCGGTGCGGCGATCCGGCTGTCGGATGATGTGTGGCATCAGGTCCGGACCCTGATGGTGAATGAGACCTACTTGCGGGATTGGTAAGGGGGCGTTCGTTTTTTGCGAGCATCGGCGCCTGTTTTTTGAGATGACTTGAGTCGTAAGGAGACATGCCATGGAATTTATCGTTGTCTTGATCCTGTTGTTCTTCGTTCTGCCCATCGTTCTTTCCATTGTCGCGATGGTCAAAGTCGGCAATCTGCGCGAGGAGTTTAACGCATTGAAGCATGAGCTCGCGCGTGCCGTGGCGCCGCCCCCGCCAACGCCGGTTCGCACACCAGTCCCGGAAGCCCCCGCGCCGGCGCCCGCGCCCCCGGCGCGGCCCCCCTCGATTCCCACACCTCCGCCTGTCCAGCCTCCCCAACCGGTCGCTCCTCGTTCGCCCAAAGCCGTTAATGAAGTGGCGCTCGGCGGCAAGGTGGCCAGTTTCGCCGGCATCGCCCTGCTCCTGATCGGCGTCGCGTTCCTGATCGGTTACGCGATCAAGAATGCCTGGTTGGGTCCGGCCGCGCGCATCGTGTTAGGCATGCTCTGTGGCGCGGGCATGGTTCTGATCGGCCATCTGGCCGAGGTTCGCGGCAAGGGACGTCTGCACCTGCTGGCTCGAACGCTCACCGGCGGCGGAACCGCCATTTTTTACCTCTGCGTATTCGCCGCCCATGCCCTGTATGATCTGATCGGCATGACCGCGGCCGGCGTGGGACTCGTGGCGTGCGCCGCGGCCGCGCTGGGACTGGCGACGGCTTATCGCAGCCACGTCGTGGGCGTGATCGGCGTTGTCGGCGCGTTTCTGATGCCGGCCCTGATCGGCGAGGACGTCGAAAACCGCGCGTTCCTGATGGTCTATATCGCCGTCATCAACCTTCCCGTCATCGCACTCGGCATCTACCGCAACTGGCAGGGCCTGTACAATACGGCCTTCGGATTCACCGCCATCTATGTGTTGGCCTTGCTCGCCGATCTGCGACAGGCCGATTCCACGATGCTGCTGATCTTCTCGCTGGTGTATTTCTTCGAGTTTGCCGCGCTGGGTCTGCTCAAACTCCGGCAGGAACGGCAGACCAACGGGCGCAATTTGGATATCGTGCGCCTGATCCTCAACTCGCTCGGCTTGTTGGGCGGGCTCTATGTCATCATGGACTTCATGGAGCTGGATCAATGGACCGGCGCGGCGATGCTGGCCATGGCCGTCGCGCACATCGGCCTCGCCCGGGTCGCGTGGACCTGGCTGCCGGCTTTCAAGCTCGACATGCTGGCTCTGCTCGTCGGCGCGCTCACCTTCGCGAGTCTCGCCCTGCCGATTCAACTCGACGGCGCGTGGGTATCCGCGGGCTGGAGCATCGAAGGCGCGATACTCTGCTGGTTCGCGTTGCGCGCCCGCGTCCAGCTTCTCAAGACCGCGGCGTTTCTGCTCGGGGCCATCGGCCTGATGAAATCTCTGATGTTCGACATTGCCTCGTATGCCACCGCGCCGGCCCTCTTCCTGAACGCCCGGTTTGCCACCGGCATCCTGTCGGCCGCGCTGCTGGGCTTGCAGGGCTGGCTGCATGGCCGCATGACGCCGAAGGAGCAGGACGAACCGGAATCGGCCTGGACACGGCTTTCGTCGCTGGCCGCGCTCGCTTTGCTCGTGGTGTTTACGACGGATCTCTTCTGGACGCTGGGTTCGCGCCATCCGTGGGCATGGTTGTTGTCCAGCTTGGCCCTGATTGCGATCGCCGGCGGATGCGCGATGCTGGCCCGTTCCCAGCCCTCACTCGCCGGCCTGGCCGTCGGTCTCCTGTTGCTGGCGCCGATCAAGCTGGTCGTGGACCTGTTTGCGCTGTCGGATATCGGAAGGCCCGCGGAACAGATGTTGTTTCTGAACGGGCCATTCGCGGCGCTGGCGATCATGATGCTGTTCCTGATCTGGGTTTCAGGCGCCCTATTCCGTCACGGAGCGTTCCCGGTCGACTGGGGCGGCGTACGCCCGGCCGTGACACTCAACATCGGCGCCCTGCTCGCCGCGATTCTGATCGTGACGTCGGAACTGTACCGCATGGCCAGCGCGTGGAATCAAATGCTGGTCACGCTGTGGTGGGCCAGTTGCGCCATCGCGCTCGTGATCGAAGGATTGATCCGACGGAACCGCTCTCACCGCTACGCCGGGCTCGCCCTGTTTGCCGTGACCACGGGCAAGGTGCTCCTGGTCGATCTGTCGGCGCTTGACGGCCTGGAGCGCATTGCGGCCTTCATGAGCGCCGGCGTGTTGCTGCTGGTCCTGTCGTTCATCTATCAACGGGCGGCCGCCCGACTGACCGGGGAGGAACAGCCATGAAGCCGCGCCTGCTGATTCCAATGATGGCGCTGATCGCCCATGCGCTTTTATCCGACGCGCGGGGCGCCACCGCGGCTTCATTCGAGTGGATGCGCCCGATCATCGGCGATGTGCAGACCGGCCGCATCTTCCGCGTAGCCATCCCGCCGGATGTGTACGCGCAATGCGACAGTTTCCCGCACGATATCCGCATTTTCGACGACCGGAACGCGCAATGGCCGTTCTTCCTGCAGTCACGTCCGCCCAAACTCGCGCACACGGTGCTCTCCGCGGAGAGCGTCAACGCGGCGTGGGTCGAGGGCAATGAACGGTATTTCCGTATTGATCTGGCCGTCGAACGGCAAGCCGACGCCCTTCGAACTCGTCACGGCCGGGTCTCCGTTCATTCCACCGGTCAGGATTATGTCCGCCGCGTGGAAATTTATGGATCGGACGACCAGACCGCATGGGGGCTTCTCGGTAAAGGCTATCTGGTCAGCGTCCACGATCCGCGCCGCATCGAGGAAAACGCCGTCGATTATCCCGAATCGGACTTCCCCCACCTTCAAGTCCGCGTCTACCCGAATACGCGCGATGCCCGGGAAACGTTCGACATCATCCGCGTGCTGCTGCAGATCGAACGTACGGAGGAGATCCCCACCTACCGGCTCCATGCGCAAACCATCCCGACTCCGTCCTCCGACCTCGTCGACGAGGCCCAGGTCCTCGTACTCGACCTGGGTTATGAGCACCACCCCGTCGAGGCCGTGCGACTGCAGGCGTCCGGCGGGGATTACATGCGTCATGTCGTGATTCATACGCGCGACCATGCCGACGCCCCCTGGCGTTTCGGCGGGGCCGGCGACATCCATCGGATCGGATCCAGCGTGAAAGATGAGATCCCCGTCCGCCGCGAGGGCCGGTACATCAAATGCGAGATCTATCACTATGACGATGCCCCGCTGACGCTCGACGTCATCGAGGCGCATGCCATTCGCGATTACCTGATCATCGAGGCGCAGTCGGACAGGCCCTCCGTCCTGTATTAAGGGGGGCCCTTTCACGTCGCCGTTCCCCGCTATGATCTCCGGGCGCGCCTGGAGCAGCGGCCCGCAAAGGATGCGGACGTCCTTGCGCTCGGCGAACCCCAGCGGAATCCCCGCTACCGCCCAACCGGATACGGCCGGTGGGGCGCGATCCTCGCGGCCATCGCCGTCGGACTGACCAGCATCGGTGTGATCGCCGTAATCGTGATGATGTTCAAACACGCGGCGACGCTTCCGCCGGAGGAGATGACGTAGCCTGCATGACAGTTTTACCGGCGCGTCTACGGTCTAAGTGGCGAATACACAACAGATAAGAAAATGGCGGAGCACCCCGGGATGGGTCGTCGCGCGCGCGCGACGATGGATACTGCTGGCCGCCTTGTGGTTGAGCGGTGCGGTCGTGAGCGCCGCCGCGGCGGACCGGACCGCCTTTGAATGGATGCGCGCCATTCATGGAAAACATAAACCCGAACGGATTTTCCGCGTGCGGATCCCGCTGGATGTCTACGAGAAATGCAGCAACTTCCCGCATGACATCCGCATCTTCGATTCCGTGGATAGGCCGTGGCCGTTCTATCTCGAACCGCGTCCGTCCCACCCCCTGATCGAGAACGTTCCGGTGGATGATATCCAATCATTCTGGGCCGACGACCCGCAACCCCACCTGCGGATCGACCTTGCGATCGCGCGCCACGCCGACGGATCCCGCGCGACCCACGACCGAATCCGGGTGGCTACATCCGGCCGGCGATTCATCCGCCGCATCGAAGTCCATGGATCCGAGAATCAAGCGGACTGGCAGATCCTGGGCGAAGGATACCTCGTCAGAGCCCGTCACGGGCGGATCATCCAGGCGCGCGGGATCCGATACCCGCTGTCGGATTATCCATATCTGCAGGTCCGCGTGTATCCCGATTTGCAGGACGCGTCGGAAACGTTCACAGCCGGGGAGGTCGACCTCCGGCAGCAGGTCGAACCGGACATGGTCACGCACAAGCTGGCCCACGCACCCATTCCCGCTTCCGATGAGGACGTCCCGGAGAATGCCCGGGTGTTCGTACTGGATCTCGGTTACGAAAAGCACCCGGTGGAGATGATGCGTCTGCGCGCAACCGGAGGAGAGTATGTGCGCACGGTCGCGATCCATACCCGGGACGATCCGGACCAGCCCTGGCATTTCAGCGGAGGCGGAAGCATTTACCGGACCGGAGATACGGTCAAGGACCTGATTCGTATTCGCCGGACGGGTCGATACATGAAGTGCACGGTGTATCACGATGGTGGCGCCCCGTTGAACCTGGGCGTGATGGATGTGCTCGTCACACACGACCATCTCATTATCGAAGCGAAATCGGGCCGCGACCCCGTGATGTATTACGGGGGGCCTCACCATGTGCCCGTTCCGCCATACGATCTGAGAATCCGCGCCGAGGAACTGGTGGACCCGCGCTGGGAACTCCATGCCCTGGCCCCTCCCGTGCGGAATCCGGACTTCCGTGCAACCCGCTACGAACGCTGGGGACCGATCCTCGCCGCCATCGCAGTCGGATTGACCGGCATCGGCGTATTCGCTGTGATCGTGATGATGTTCAGACACGCGGCGATGCTTCCGCCCTCGGAAACGGAATAACGCCGTCCGCGCTTGCGTTTCCCCGGCGGATCAGGCAGGTTCTGCGCGTGATGTCCAGATGCGTGGGAGGCGGCTTATGAAGAAATGGTGGATCATGGTATGGCTGGTCGGCGCCTGTGCGACGCAGAGTCCGGCGGCCGGCGTCGGCGTATTCGGCTCGTATTGGGATGCCGGCGATCTGGGCACGGAGGCCGGATACGGCGCGCTGTTGCGCCTCAACGCGAATCGCAATCTCTTCATCGATCTGCGCGCGTCGATGTTCTCCTTCGATCAGGGCGGCCTGGCCGACGGCGCCGCCAATACGGCGAAGGTCGACGTCACCCCCCTCGAACTCGTGTTCATCACTCGGCTTTCGCCCGCGCCCGACTTTACGCCCTATGTCGGCGGCGGCATCGGCTATTACATCGCGGACGGCGATTTCCGCGTGGGTTCCTCCAAGTCCGACCTCGACATCGACAACGAGCTGGCCTATTTCCTCGTCGGCGGCCTGGACGTGAAGATCACGCGCAGTTTCAACCTGTTCGCCGAAGCCAAATACATCTGGGCTAAATTCGACGAGGTCGAATCGCAGGAAGGCCCCCCCGCGGAATTCGACATCAAGATGAACGGCCTCGCGTTCAACGTCGGCGTGATCATGCGGTGGTAATCGTCCCTCGCGATACCGCCGGCACTCACATGTCCCATATCTCACTGGATCGAAAGGCGTACCGGTATATACCCGCATAGTACGGTAGGACCATCAGGGCGAGCCATAGGATCATTTGCGGGGACACGAGATAGCGGGGTTCGATGGGAGAATCCACCGCGTGATGCAGCGCAAAAACGAGCACGTCCATGGCAAGGTAGACCTTCCAGAATAGGCGGGAAATGAACGGTATACCCGCGCCCAGGGCATACAGGGCCACAAGGCCGCCGAAGCCGATCGTAAAATCCAGTGCCCGGACCAGGGTCATGCCGTGGCGAAGGCTGTCTGAAATCACCGAAATGTATACCAAGGTGAGAAACACGGCGTAAACCAGCCACCACCGGCGGCGGGGTCTCAGCGCATGGATGGCCGAACCCAGTGTCATCGTATGTCACCCAACGTTCACCATGAGACGACGCAAGAGCGCCACTCCGGGCCCCTCCTCATCCGTCCGCCCGTGTCTACGGGCGGACGTCAGATGCCGGCTCGCCCCCGTTCTCCAGCTCAAACCGACCCGTTTCACGATTGAACCGTAAACGCTCACGATGCGCCCGAAACCACTCCGTCAGTTCGTCGTTGGTGCCGCGGAATTCCGTGTGCTTCATCACCGACGGCCTGGCTTCGCGACTCAACCACCCGCGATCCGATCTTCCATAGGCGAGCGAATCCACCAACACCTCCAACGCATCGAG
>CAYRPR010000096.1:0-7208 GCA_964425945.1 uncultured Verrucomicrobiota bacterium
AGACTCAACCGGATACCCGACAGCAGATCGTTCAAGTGTTCGACATGGCCGATGGGCTGGATGTCCGCGCGCGCCCAGACCTGGAACCATTCGGGCATCCGGCTCCCGATAATCCGCAACCGGAACTCCGGCAACCCGCGCGCCGCGCTGATGACCCGAATCTGTGGCCATATCTCCTCCACCAGCCAGCGCACCGCGTCGATATTGGGTTGATGCTGATACCCGCCGATAAAGACGACGTCCCGGCGCGCTTCGAAGTCCGGCGGCCGGACCGGCGCCGGGCTATCGGTGATGAGGGGCAGCACCTCGACATTGTCATGCCCCCTCTGCCTCAACCATTCCGCTTCATAATGGCTCAGCACGACGGCGACATCCGACCGACGTATCAACGCCGTCTCCCGCTTCAGGGTTTCTTCCGCCCCGGCGCGCTTTTGCGCATCCCCGTGCAGTTCCGCTTCGCGGATTTCCCGCAGTCCGTGCAGATCCACGGTGTAGAAAATCCTGCCCGCGCGCGGCGCGCAGGCCTCGACGTCGTCGATGATCTCGACGGCGACAGGCGTGCGGGAGATGATCACATGGCTGAACATATCGCCGCGCTCAACGAGATACTGACGGGCGTCCTCGTAGTACGGCCGATAGACGCATTCCACCCCCAGCTCCTGAAGATTCTGCGTATACGTCCCCTCCGCCGACATCGAATCGAACGGCAGGTAATGCACACGATGTCCGAACCGGCGCAGAAGCCGGATCAGATTGAACATGGCCACCGAACCGGCATCCTGATCCGGCGTGGGCGTGTTCGCCTCGATGACGAGAATATGTGAGCGGGCCGTCCGGTCGCAGGCCCGTTCCGGATTCAATCCCGGGGGGAGATGGTCCTGTAAAGCCTCGTTCCAGCGTTCGACGAATTTCTCCTGATTGACCGATTGGTATCGCTTGCGGCCCGCCGTCACGTCCCTTCCGGCTGTCGCCCCCTCCGCGTGTATGAGCGCCGAACGCGGCTGGTATAGCACGCGGTAGCCGGCCTCGCGCGCGGCGAACGCCAGCCAGGTATCCTCGTAGTAGGAGTCTTCAAGGGCATCGGCAAAACAGCCCAGATCGAAGAACAACGCCCGCGGGATCATCAGCGACGAACCCGACACGTAATCCACGTCGCGCACATAATTGTAGCGCGGATGATTCGGATCCTCCAGCCGCCCCCAATTCGCCCCGCTTCCGTCCGACCAGACGATACCGCCCGCCTCCTGAAGGCGCCCGTCCGGATAGATGAGCTTGGAACCGACCACGCCGACGTGGTCGTGCCGCTCAAACGTATCGCGCAAGGCCTGCAACCAGCCCGGAAGGACCTCCGTGTCGTTGTTCAGAAAGACGAGATAGCGCCCGCGCGCCAGCTCCGCGCCGCGGTTGCATGTTCGATTAAAGCCCAGGTTGCCCGGATTTCTGTGGTACCGGATCCCGGACAGGACGGACAACACGCCCGGCGTCGCATCCGATGACGCGTCGTCCATGACGATCACCTCAAACGAATACGGACTGGTCTGCCCCGCCAGGGAACGCAAACAACTCAACGTGTGGTCGATCTCGTTGTACGCCGGAATGATCACGGACACCTCGGGTTCATCCACCTCCGGGAACCGGATGGAGTCGGCGACCGCCCGATACGTCTCGATGCCGGTGTGCCCGCCGTCCGCGGCGGGCGCCGGACGCTCCTTGAGTAATCGCCGAAACAGCCGGCCGGACATTCCGCGGGTGAGCCACGCGGGCCTCCGAGGCCCGAAGTACCGGGTCGACGCGCGCACCGCGCGATCGATTTGCCCGGTACACAGCCATCGGCCCACGATCATCACGTGATGCGCAAACCGCAATGGCGCCGTGATCCGCCAACTCAACGAGCGGCGAAGTTCGCTTACCGTCCGCTCGTGCGACGCCAGATTGGACTCCAGCGCCGCGGCATGCGTCCGCAGCGCCTGAAGCCCGGCGCGAAGATGTTTCACCTCCGCCTCCCGGCCTTCCAACCGGACCCGGTACTCGCCGGCCCGCATTTCCTGCTGGGACAACTTGGCGGTCAACTTCGACAACGTCGCCCGCGACTCGAATTCCGTCCGCAGGGCGCCGCCCAACCGTCCATACGCCTGCCGCACCGCGCGCGCAATCGCCGGATCGGCGGCGACCGCAAAGAAGGACGCCATCGCGTCGGGCAGACGGGCCCCATACCCCAGCACGCCCAGACCGTCGCCATGCACGAAGGCAAACGCCGGATGGACGCCCGCCAGCTCCCGCCAAAGCCGATGAACGCCGAAATCCCGCTCGCGCGCGGCCGTGTCGTGAAACAGGACCACGGCCCGATCCGACAATTTCGGACGCCAGCTCTCGAAATCATGCCTCGCATCCTCATAGAAATGCCGGCCGTCAATATGCAACAGATCGATGGAACCGTCGGCGAACCGGTCGATCGCATCGTCAAATGTCGATCGCATAAGCCGGGAAAAGGACGCGTAATGCTTTTCGTTATGTTCGTTGACGCGCCGATAGACATCGTCGCCGTAGAAACCGGCGTGCTCATCACCCTTCCAGTGGTCCACCGCACAACAGCGCGTGTCGAGCGCGAGCGTCTTCACGGCCTGGCAGAAGACGAAATAGGAGAATCCGCCGTGCGTACCCAGCTCAACGACAAGACGCGGGCGCAAGGCCTCTATCAGCCAGAATGCGAACGGCGCATGATCAATCCAACCGGATGAAACGAAGTATTCCGGATACCCGAAACTGGCCGGTGTCAGCCAGCCTGCGCCCGCACCATTCTCCACGGTCTCCAAGACCGGATTTCTGGAGCGCTCATCAATCATGCAGACAGGCCTATCCATGACGCGGAAACGAACATAGCTCCTTGAATCGGAGGTTGCCATCGGGGGCGGGACCTGTCAAGGCGACCGCTACAGTTCGTGCGCCGACGCGTCGGACAGGACGAATCCGAACGGCGTCTCCCGCGCGCGATACAGCATCCCTTCGACCGGTTCGTGGATATCCCACCAGCGATCATGACGCTCCGGCCGCGTGATCCGCGCAATTTCCGCGCCGCGATGCCGAATCAGCGCCGTGACATGCGCCGGATCGCCGTAACGTTCGTATGACGAGGGATGCATATAGACTGAAGCCGCATGAATGCCCCGGGGAAGATTTCGGTACACCAGCGTCCGGGCAAACAGGATCGGCTGTCCGCCCCGCGGTTTGTCATGAACCTGCACGAAGAAAGTCACTTCGACCTCATCCAGCCACGGCGCTCCGGTCAGGTAGAGCAGTTGCAGCGACAGCCAGTGGCCGCGCGTACGGGTCTGCGTCACGCCGGTCACGGTATGAAACAGCGGGGTCTGCCGCAAAGCGACCTGCAACGAGTGAATGCGAATCAGATCAGGCGGAGGAATTCCGACGCCATGTAACATGCGGTCGTCCCCAGCACGTTCCGGTTCGCGATGCGCTCCGGCGATCGGATCGAACGGGAAAGAAGCCAGTTCACGCACACCCGAATCGTCAGGCAACAAGACGTCGGCCTTCCATGTCTCCGGCGAGTCCCACAGTAGGGCCTCCCCCACCAAGGGCGGCGTTTTCTGCGTGCGCGATACGCGCTGGTCAACGCCCTTCGCGGTATCCCGCACCTCGGAGGGTGGCGTGTCGCGCGATATCCGCTCGATCATGTCCTGGACGGGCAACGATCGATAGACGAACCAGCCGATCCCCGCGATCACGAGTACCAGGACCGACTCAATGAGATGACGCAGAAAGCGCTCCCAACGGCTCGACTCCGGCTTGCTGGATGGCGACGCCTGCATAACGACCCGGTATCCAGTATAGAGCAAGAGGTGCGCGTGGGCGATATTAATACGAGAGCAGATTACGACGAATCATGAAGGCAAAATCACAATTGAACGTTAATCATGTTCTCGCGACGAAGTCGCTTTGGAGTGCGGGGACCTGGCAACGCTTTGACTCGGGGGGAGGCATAAGTGAAAGCGGCGCGAGCGCGCCGCACTCCAAGGCGGGCCATACGGCCCGCATAATTGAATTCTAAGCCTAATACGAATGCTCCTGCGCGGGGAACCGGCCCTCTTCCACGTCGGACTTGTAGGCGGCGAAGGCCTTTTTGATTTCGTCGCCGAGATGCGCGTATTGTTTGACGAATTTCGGCGTCATGTCGGGATACAAGCCGAGCAGGTCATGTATGACGAGTACCTGCCCGTCGCAATCCGGTCCGGCGCCAATGCCGACGGTTGGTATCTTGAGCTGGGCCGTGATATCGCGGGCCAGCGCGGCGGGCATACCCTCGAGTACGATGGAAAAACAACCGGCCTCTTCCAGCGCGCGCGCGTCCGCCTTGAGCTGCTCGCCGGCATCCTTCGTCTTGCCCTGCACCTTGTACCCGCCGAACGCGCGGACGCTTTGCGGCGTAAGGCCGATATGTCCCATCACCGGGATGCCGTTGGCGATCAGATGCTGAACAGTCTCCGCGCGGAACGCCCCGCCCTCGATCTTGACCGCATGAGCACCGGCCTCCTTGATCAGGCGTCCGGCATTGTCCACGGCCTGGCCGAGCGACACCTGGTAGGAAAGAAACGGCATGTCCGCCACGACCAGCGCATGGCGCGTACCTCGAACGACGGCCGCGGTATGATGGAGCATATCCTCCATCGTGACGGGAATCGTCGTGTTATAGCCGAGCATGGTCATGCCCAGCGAATCGCCGACAATGATCAGATGAATGCCCGCCTCGTCCACCAACCGGGCCATGGAATAGTCATAGGCGGTCAACGAGACGATCCGGCCCTTGCCTTTCAACTTGCGAATTTTTTCAACCGTCCATTTGGGGGAGGTGTTCATGATGACATCCATCGGTCTCTAAATAGTTTCCGGCTCGGCCGGCTTGTCCCGCCGAAGCACTGCAAAGGCGGAAGGCCTCGCCCTACCTTGAACATATTGGAAATATCGACAACTGGCGAACCCTCCTTGGCGCGCCGTAGCCCCGCCTTGCGGGGCGTAGGCGGCCGGGTGAGCCGATTTTGAGATAGGTTCATGTGTTAAGTTTCGCTAATAATGATATCGCGCCTGCGCGATGAGCACACGCTCTTTTTCAACGGTGTACACCAGGCGATGTTCATCGGTTATTCGGCGGGACCAGAAACCGGCCAGATCGTGCCGCAAGGGTTCCGGCTTGCCCAAACCCTCGAATGGCTTCCGCTCGATGTCTTTGATCAGCCGGATGATGCGGGCGGCGATTTTGCGGTCATGCTCGATCCAGTAAGTGAAATCTTCCCAGCCCTGATCGGCGAAAACGATCTTCATCCGATCTCCGGAAGCTTCCGCTCGGTTCCCTTCCCCTTGCGCAATTGATCCACGGCCTCACGCAGGCGCCGGGCATTGCGGGGGCTGCGCATCAGATAGGCGGTCTCCTCCAACGACTCGTAATCTGCGAGCGCCATCATCACGACGGCCTGATCGCGCCGGCGGGTGATGACCACGGGGGCGCGGTCCTCACAAACCCGCTGCATGGTTTTGGCCAGATTCTCTCTCGCGGCGGTATAGGTGATGGCCTTCATATGGACAGTATCGCGTACAGGTATGCCTTTTGCAAGCGATCTTTGCGGGCTTCAGGCGGAAAGCCAGGCAACAAGCCGCGCGC
This sequence comes from uncultured Verrucomicrobiota bacterium, assembly GCA_964425945.1. Classification (GTDB taxonomy): domain Bacteria; phylum Verrucomicrobiota; class Kiritimatiellia; order SLAD01; family SLAD01; genus CAYRPR01. Next base: position 5,669 of record CAYRPR010000096.1, read on the forward strand.
GATCAACCAAACTGTTTCTGGACCAGGTCGGCCAGTTCGTCGATGGTCTTGGCGACCGGCACGCCGGCGGCGTTGAAGGCCTTAACCTTGGATTCGGCGGTGCCCATGCCGCCGGACACGATCGCGCCGGCGTGACCCATCCGCTTCCCTTCGGGCGCGGTCAGACCGACGATATAAGCGAATACCGGCTTCGACATGTGCGCCTTGATGTATTCCGCCGTGCGCTCTTCCTCGTCGCCGCCAATCTCGCCGATCAACACGACGGCATCGGTATCCGGATCCTTCTCGAACAGCGGGAGCAGATCGCGGAAACCGGAACCGACAATCGGATCGCCGCCGACGCCGATACAGGTGGACTGCCCCACATCGCGCACCGTCAACGAATTGACAATCTCATACGTCAATGTGCCACTGCGCGAAATAACGCCCACGCGCCCCGGCTTGTGAATCTGGCCGGGCATGATGCCGACCTTGCACGACCCGGGCGATATCGCCCCCGGACAGTTCGGACCGATCAGACGACATCCCTTCGCCTGCACCGCATGGTACACCTCGACCATATCCAACACCGGAATGCCTTCGGTTATACAGACGATCAGCGGGATACGCGCTTCCGCGGCTTCGATCACGGCCGCCGCCGCGAACTTGGCGGGCACATAGATCACCGTCGCGTTCGCGCCGGTTTCCTTGACCGCCTCCTTGACGCTATTGAAGACCGGCAGACCTTCCGCCTGCTGGCCACCTTTGCCGGGCGTGACGCCGCCGACCACATTCGTGCCGTAGGCGACCATCTGCTTGGTATGGAACGATCCGTCGCGGCCCGTGATGCCTTGCACGATCAAGCGGGTATTTTTGTCCACCAGGATGCTCATGCCGCCTCTCCTTTCGATAGCGCGATGGCTTTCTGCACCGCGCCGCCGAACGAGTCGGCCGTAACCAGTTGCGTTCCCTCCAGCATCTTCATGCCTTCATCGGCGTTCGTGCCGCTCAACCGGATCACGATGGGCACATTGATATCCACGTGCTTGTAGGATTCGAGAATGCCGCGCGCGATGTCGTCGCATCGCGTAATGCCGCCGAAGATATTGACCAGGATGGCTTTCACCTTCGAATTGCTCATCAGCAACTTGAACGCGTGGATGACCTTTTCGGGACTGGAACTGCCGCCGACATCGAGGAAGTTGGCCGGGGCGCCGCCGTAGAACTTGATCATGTCCATCGTCGCCATGGCCAGGCCCGCGCCGTTGACCATGCACCCGATCTCGCCGTCGAGTTGGATGAAGCTCAAGCCCTTGGCCTTGGCCTCGATCTCGTTCACGTCCTCCTCGTCCATGTCGCGCAGAGCCTCGATATCCGGCAGGCGGAAGAGCGCGTTGTCGTCGAAGTTGATCTTGCCGTCGAGCGCGATGACCTCGCCCTTGCCCGTCAATACCAGCGGATTGATTTCCGCGAGCGAACAATCCTTCTCAACGAACAGCTTGAACAGGTCGCGCATGATCGCGAGCACCGGTTCGGCGGTGGATTCATCCTTGAAAAGTTT
>CAYRPR010000097.1:0-7131 GCA_964425945.1 uncultured Verrucomicrobiota bacterium
AGTGGCATGACTTGATCATCCGTCGTCTTTGCAACCAACACCGCTTCGCGATCCTCCTGAATCGCCCCCTGCCACCGATACACCGACGTTACCCCATCGATCACATTGGTACAGGCCGCCAGCCGGCGCTCCACCAATTCGCGTCCAATCCGAAGGGCCTCGTCTCGATCCTTGGTCGTAACATAGATGAACACGGCGCTCATGTCGTACCTCCTCGCTCCACGATCTCCAGTACCTGCTCCAGATCGGTTATCACACAGTCCGGCCGCACACCGTCACAGGACGGATCATCCCGCCGACGGCGCAGGGAACGCTGATCGCCCGCGAACAAGGCGGTCATGAATCCGCTGTCGCGGGCGGGCCGGACGTCATTCCGCACATCATTGCCGATGTATAGCGCCTCGCGGGACGACACGCCATAGTGTTCACACAGTTGCCCCCCCAGTTTCTCATACAACCGGACGGAAGGTTTGGCCTCTCGCTCCCGGTACGACCAGACACACAATGCAGGCGGGAAACCCAATCGGTCCGGCATCGTACCCATGAACGAACGGAACAGCAACGGCGTGAAAAACTGGGCATTCGACACGATGCCCATGATCAGCCCCCGCGCGCGCAGAGCCGTCAACACCTCCGCAACACCCGGCATGGGCCAGACCGGATTCACCCGGCATTCATACTCAATGGCGATACGACGAATCATGGCCGCATCCGGAGACGCTTCAATCAGCCGATCCCGCGACAGCCCCGTCAACACGGCATCCCACACTTCGCGGATATCGATCTCCGGATGACGGACCCCCCGCTCCCTCATGAGCCGATGACACGCATGAATCTCATCGACCAGACGCCGGACCCCTTCATCACCCGCGCCGGAGCCCGCCCGGATCTCCACGGCATTCAACGCCTCCTCCAACAGGAAACCCCGATTGGCATCTGACGCCGTTCCGATATCGCCGGATCCGGACACAAATAGCGTCCCGTACACATCAAAGACCACAGCGCGAATGGAACCGGTTTTACCGAAGAGCGGCTTTTCCCCGGTCGCCATTGGAGATAAGGGCGCGGAAAGCTCCGTGATCCGGCGAGCCAGGATGTCCGTTTCTGTATTACGGCTGTCCATATCAGCTTCTCATGAGATAGAATCGCGCGGGTTGCAGGAAGGCGTCCAGGACCGCGTCGGCGGACAGGTTCCCCGAATCCGTCCCGCTGTCGTCCAGCAATGCGTGATAAATTGATTCCAGGCGCTCTCCATAGCGGGGCAATCCGTATCGATCCCGGATGATGGAACGATTGTTCTCCAGTACCGTCGACGAGGATTCCGGGAGATCGATCCCATCCGGTCGAATTCGGCGCCGTCGCGTCCCATCCGACGCCAGCTTCCGAATGATCTCCGCCTGAGACGATTCATCGAGGCGGGCAAACTCGATACGGTCGCCTTGAAATGCCGCGTCGTAGGCCTGATCCACGCGCCCCGCATCACAGGTCTTCCCATAGGACATCCACGCGGATCGACAGGCCTCCTCCATCACGCTCCGGAATCGTCGCTCGTCGATCCAGGTTCGAGGCACTTCCAATGCCGGATACAGCCATGACAGATCAACGCCTTGTTCGACGAACTCGCGGGTGATCTCCGGAAGATCGCGGCCCAGCAGGGGTTTGGAAGCCAGCCAGGGTTCCAGAAATGCCAGGCCGAATCCCTCCGCAATACTGGTCGTAACAAATGCCGCCGCGGTATGGACGATATCTGCGAACGCGTGTTGCATCCCCATCTCAAACCGAACGGGCAATTCGAGTTCCGCCGCCAATGCCTTCCACCCGTCATAGATCGGGAGATCGCCGGCGCTCGTTGGCGCAAGTGTGGTCGCGTACAGATCGCCCGGCTTGGCCAGGACGGACCAAAGAATGAATTCCCCGATATTCTTTCGCCGGATGGCGCGGGTCGGATACAGGAACAGACGCTGATAGGAACCCAGATCCACCCGGGATCCGCAGTCCACGCCGATTCCCGCCCACACGGCGTTGGGCAGTGAATGCAGCCGGCGCGACGGCACGCCGGCACCGTTCATCACATCGAAATCCCGGGCGTTCAGAAGCGCATAGTGTACATTCCCGCCATCGGGATAGAGCGTCTCACCCAGCCGGTCGCCATAGTACTCCTTCAGCAGGCGATAGTTGCCGGGGCGGCCATCTTCGGCGAAATCGTGAATCTGCAACAGGAGCCGCCGTCCCTCGCGCGCCAGTGCCTGGCATACTTCCGGCAGAGCGACGTTCTTGCCTATACTGTGGTTATGAATGTGCCATACATCGGGTTCGGCGCCCAGCGCATCGAATGCGCCACGCTTCAACCGGCGAAGGAGTTCGGCGGGATCCGCGTCCATGGCAACATCGTAATCAAGCCCATTGACAGCCGCATACGGCAAGGAGCCGGCGGGATCGTCCGGGGGCGGCCGGCCGGTCAATACGACGACCTGCCGGCCCCGATCCTTCAGAGCGGTTACCGCGTTCCGGATGACCCGCGTCACACCGCCCGGACGCAGATGGTAATGCACAATGGCTATCCGCAGGCTGGCTGTCATGACGGATGGAACTTCGCCCGGTACGCCTCAATGTCGAGCATGGGGGGACGTTCCTCCTCGACGATATGGTATTCCACCTGCTCGAAGTTGCCTTCCCGGGCCTGAAACTGCCGCAACGCCGGATGTAGATTCGGCACTTCGGGCATCAGGCCCAAGGACTTTGCCCGGGACAAGAACGTTTGCAGGATGCCGAACGCCATCTTGCCCAAATCGCGCGTCGCCTGATTCCGATGCACCCGCTGATCCAGATCGGTCTGGCCAAACGCCTCCATACCCCATTTGCTGTACACGTCGATCAAATGCGAGGTTTCCACGCCGTAGCCGATGGGAAACGGAATCGCTTCCAGGACTTCGCGTCGGACGGCATATTCGCCGGACAGCGGCTGGATGATCGCCGTCAGCTCGGGAAAGAAGAGCGAAAACAGCGGGCGCACCAGGATCTCCGTCACCCGGCCGCCGCCGGACGGACGTACGCCCTGCGAGAACGCCAGCGGGCGGTCATAAAACGCCTTCACATATTTGATCTCCGGCCGATACAACAGAGGCGCCAGCAGTCCATAGGCGAACCGGGGATGGATGTTTTTGATGTCCGCATCCACATAGATGATGATGTCCCCCTTCAACTGGTAAATGGCCTTCCAGAGATTCTCGCCCTTGCCCCGCTTGGCCCCCTCCTCGGGCAGTATCTCCGACGCCAGATACACGTCCGCGCCAAACTCGGCCGCGACATCGCGCGTGATATCGGTGGAACCGGAATCGATCACGGCGATTTCATCGAGCAGCGGGTACCGCGTCATCAGCTCGGATTTGAATATGACGATTTCCTTCCCGATCGTCTTCTCTTCATTCAGGGTTGGGATGCAGATGGACACCTTCAGGTTCTGGGCCTCCTTGGACTCGACCATGTGCCTGAAATCCCAGAACTGACCGTGATGGAATGTATTGTTCTTAAGCCACGGGTCAATGTTCATCGCACAAGCCCTCATCCATGGCCACCAGCATGCCGAGCATCTGCGCCATGCCGACGAATATCGGGTCGATCATGACCTCTTCGTTCTGCTCGTTAAGACGCTCCGCCGTTGACAGCCCCAGCGTGATGGCCGGAATGTCATGCGCAATCAGCTCCGCCAGCTCGGATGTGCTGGGCCCCACGCGCGGTTCGATCGCGAGGTGTTTCATGATATCGCGCGCGCTCCGCACCAGCGGATGACGGAATCCGATGCCTCCCGGCCGCCGCTGGGCGACAATATCCAGCGAGATGTCCGCCCGCGCCTCATACCGGAGTTCCGACAGAGCATCCTCGATCTGTTCATGAATCGAATTCACAATCGTAGCCGACAAACTGCGGATCTCGAACCGGAGCAGGGAATGGGTTGCAATGTTGTTGAAGGAGGACCCGCCCTCGATCGAACCGAGGACGATGCTGGTCTTCGGCCGGCGCGGCAACGGAATGAAGTTGATCTTGTTGATCACGTCATTGAGCGTGATGACCGCCCCGGAGGCCCCAAACCGGGTCCAGTCATACATCTCGGGCACATGGACATTGATCTCTCCGCGCAGCATGCCGATGGACGAGTAGTTGAGCCGCCCCAGGCGAACCCCCTCGACGCACAGCGCTCCGGCGATCGGCAACGGGTTATTGTCCAGGAAAAAGCGGATGCCTTCCAGATTGCCCCGGCCCAGACTGCGCGAGGCCGCCATCAGAATGATGTTGGATTTGAGCTGGACACCGAGTTTCTCCAGCAGGATCGGCAGGGAGGCCAAGGCCGCCAGCCCCAGACTGTTATCCCCGACGCCCGGGCCGACAATGCGGTCGGCCTTCATGGAGACCGTGTGATCCGTTTTGGGGCCAAACAGGGTATCGGCATGCGCAACGAGCAGAATATTGTGCTCCGTCTCGGAACCCGGAAGAATTCCGAATCCGTTCCCCGCTTCGTCCGTCGAACAATTCTGCAAGCCGCATTCGCTGAACCGGTCCATGACGAAGCGAATGCGCGACTCCTCGTGGAACGTCGGCGCCGGGATCTCGCCGATCATCACGGTATTCGCCAGGACGATCTCGCGAATCGACGCGGCTCCATCACGATAGACCGGCAATTGCTCTATGATTTTGCTCAGCTTCATGAAGGCCGGATTCTCATTGTCCCTTGATTTTTGCCCATAGGGTTATACGATGAATGAGCACAGTGGTAATTATAGTCTCCGGGCGACATTATGCCAGAACGAATCGGATTTATCTCCACGCGGTTTGCGGGTCTCGACGGCGTGTCGCTGGAGAGCGCGAAATGGGCCCAGGTGCTGTGGGATCATCAGCATGTGAGCTACTGGTACGCGGGACGCCTGGACCGCGCGCCGGACATCAGTTACTGCGTTCCGGAAGCCTATTTCGGCCATCCTGAAATCGCATGGATCAATGATCGCATCTGGGGCCACAATGTGCGCGATCCGCTCGTCAGTCAGCGTATCCGCGACCTGTCCGCCTATCTCAAGGAGACGCTGTACGATTTCGTCCGGCAGTTTGATATTTCCGTCCTGGTGATACAGAATGCGGTGACGATTCCGATGAATCTGCCTCTCGGTATCGCGATCGCTGAACTCATCAATGAATCGCAGATTCCCGCCATTGCCCATCACCACGACTTCTACTGGGAACGCCAGCGATTCATGGTCGGCGGCGTGCACGATTACCTGGATATGGCCTTTCCTCCGCGGCACCCGCATCTACAGCATGCCGTGATCAACCTTGCCGCCCAGGAGGATTTGTCCTGGCGCAAGGGCGTCTCATCCATTCTCATACCCAATGTACTCGACTTCGAGAACCCGCCCGATCCGTCGGACAGCTATGCCGCCGACGTCCGCGCGGAGATCGGCATCGCGCCGGACGACGTCATGATTCTCCAGCCGACGCGGGTCGTGCCGCGCAAAGGCATCGAGCATGCGATCAAACTGCTCGAGATGCTCCGCGACCCCAAGTACAAGCTTGTGATCTCACACGAGGCGGGCGATGAAGGCTATGAGTATCATTCCATTCTGACGGAACTGGCCCATGCCGCGGGGGTCGATATCCGCTTCATCGCCACGCGGATCGGCGACGTCCGGCAGTTGGATAGCGAAGGCAAGAAGATCTACACCCTGTGGGACCTCTATCCACACGCCAACCTGATCACGTATCCCAGTCTGTATGAAGGGTTTGGCAATGCCTTTCTCGAGGCCCTCTACTTCAAGGTGCCGGTGCTCATCAACCGCTATGCCATATTCGCCCGGGACATCGAACCCAAGGGATTCCGCCTCCCGGTCATGGACGGATTCCTGACGCGGCGCGTCGTGGAAGAAGTGCGGCGCCTGCTCGAGGACGAAAACTACCGCCGGGAGGTGATGACCCATAACTACGAAATGGCCAAACGCTTTTACAGCTATTCGGTATTGCGTCGAAGTATGCGTACCCTGATCACCAACATCACCGGTCTGGACGATCTTTAATCATGCTGAAATCCATTTCCCAACAGATCATGCGACGGGCGGAACGCCGGCTTCACTATCTGTACGGCGATCAGGCCCACCGCCTGATCAATAGACTGCATATGATGGTCGGGCGGTACGGCGTGGGCCTGAACGGATTCCACCCCGCCTCGCCGGACCGGCTCGACCATAGGGATGTGGTGCTGATCACGTACGGCGACATGGTACGACGCGAATCGGAATCGCCCCTGCAATCGTTACACGCGTTTCTGGCAGATCGCCTGAAAGACGAAGTCAGCGCCGTGCACATCCTGCCATTCTTCCCCTATTCATCCGACGATGGATTCTCCGTGAAGGACTATCGGAGGGTGGATCCCGCCCTGGGAACATGGCGTGACATCGAACAGATCGCGCACGAGTTTCACCTGATGTGCGACCTGGTCATCAACCACGTCTCCCGGCAGAGCGCCTGGTTCCGGGACTATGTCAGCGGCGTGGCCCCCTATCGCCATTATTTCATCGAGATGGATCCGGCGACCGACCTATCGACGGTCGTGCGCCCCCGCAGTTTGCCGCTCCTCTCCGAAACGCAAACACGCGCCGGCAAGCGCCATCTATGGACCACCTTCAGCGCGGACCAGATCGACCTCAACTTCGCTAACCCCGAAGTGTTGTTCGAGATGATCGACATCCTGTTCTGGTACATCTCCAAAGGGGCGCGCATCATCCGACTCGATGCCATCGCCTACTTGTGGAAGATACCCGGCACGCCCTGCATACACCTGACGCAAACACATGAGGTGGTGAAACTGCTGCGCGACATCGTCGACATGGTGGCCCCGGACGTTATGCTGATCACGGAGACCAATGTTCCGCATGAGGAGAATATCCGCTACTTCGGAGACGGCGACGAGGCGCACATGGTTTACCAGTTCAGCCTGCCGCCCCTGCTGGGGCACGCGCTGTTGACAGAGAATGCACAACACCTGAATCAGTGGGCCGCTGGATTGCCGGATACCGAGCCGGGCCGGACCTTCCTGAATTTTACGGCGTCGCATGACGGGATCGGCGTGCGCCCCCTGCACGGATTGCC
>CAYRPR010000098.1:0-7109 GCA_964425945.1 uncultured Verrucomicrobiota bacterium
CTGTTGAACGAGGCGTTCGAGATTTCCGACGAATCCGTCGCGCCGCATCCGCTCATTAACGATGTGATCCTACCCCAGAGGGCCAAACGATGAACTACGGTGTACTCGATCGAGCGGTGGAGTTTCTGAAAGAGCAGTGGCCGAAAGCGAAGCCGCAATGCGGTCTCATATTGGGATCCGGATGGAGCGACGTGGTTGCGTCGTTCACCCTCAAGGACTCGGTCGACTACAGCGACATTCCCGGCATGGGCAAGGCCGGCGTGGTCGGACATGCCGGCAAGCTCGCATGGGCCGAAGGCGCCGGGCTCGAGACCTTCATCTTCCAGGGGCGCCGTCATTATTATGAAGGTGTGGGCTGGGCGCCGATCGCGATACCCATTTATGTCCTCAAGCAACTCGGCGCGACCCGGCTCACGCTGACGAATGCCGCCGGCGGGACGCGCGACGGCATGAAACCGGGCGATTTGATGATCATCGCCGACCACATTAACAATTTTGGCGTAAACCCCTTGCTGGGAGAGCATAACGCTGTGTGGGGCCCCCGCTTCGCCGACCAGTCGCATGTCTATGATCACGGTCTGATCGAGAAGTTGAAGAAGGCCGGGAAGGCCGCCGGCGTGCCGCTGACGACCGGCGTGTACCTGGCCTCCACCGGACCGACCTATGAGACGCCCGCCGAAGTGCAGGCCTACAAGCGACTGGGTGCGGATGCCGTCGGCATGTCCACCGTGCCCGAGGCGATGCTGGCCAATGCCGCGGGGCTGAAAGTCGCGGGCTTGTCGTGCATCACCAATCTCGCCGCCGGCATCAGCAAGGCGGATCTCTCGCACGAGGAAGTCACGGACACGACCAAGCAGACCATGCCGCGCATGAAGAAGGTGCTGGAAGAATATTGGAAGGAACTGGCCAAGGATTGAATGTGGCACGGGCTGAAAGCCATGCCACGCATGAGCAGATATGCAAACTACACCAATAGATTTATTGCGACAAGCCGTGGACGCATCGAAGAACGCCTACGCGCCATATTCAGAATTTCATGTCGGCGCCGCGCTCGAGACGGAGGACGGAACCATCTTCACGGGATGTAATGTGGAGAATGCTTCCTACGGCCTGACCATCTGCGCGGAACGCAACGCGATCTTCGCCGCCGTCGCCGCGGGTTACAAGAAGATCACGCAGATCGCGATCATTGCGCAGGCGGAACAAGTGCCGTATCCATGCGGCGCGTGCCGGCAAGTTATCGCTGAATTTGCCGATCCGGACTGTCTCGTGTACATCGCGCCGGCAAAAAAAATAGACGCCTTCGAGGCTATCCGGCTGGGCGATCTATTGCCGAAGACCTTCCATTTGAACAGCTGATTTTTCCCCGCCGCCACGCAGCTCCTTCACAACCCGTCGTTTGCGAAGCCGGGACTCCACCCCTTCCATCCGGATTTACGAATCCTAAGGGTTATTTTACTAAATAAACCGTTTTAATCGCAACTCCTTTTGTGGCTGGTAATTACAGAATCAGCAATTCACATCTAGTTGACTGAACACAGGTTACACAGTTTTCCGCAATTTGAAAATTTCTGAAAAAAACCTGTTGACCCGCTTTGTCATTAGGTGATATCCACGACCGTTACGGAGGATTACATTTTGTGCGGGCATTACAAAACTGGATCGATAGAGGCAAGTAATGCACTGCGCGCACGAATGAGATTTTCTTGGATCGCTGGTCGTCGTGGCAACCGTGATGTCGCATAACAAGAAGGGGGAACGTATGAACTCGTGGAAGTCGATGCTCGTCGGTGCATGTGGTGTGATGCTGGTGATGACGCTCGGTGTTTTCGCGTCGGGCTGGTTGAGTGTGTACGACGCATCCGGAATCACGTGGGCGCGAATCAAGTTCGTCAACGAATCCTCCGAAGCATCCAACTGGGCGGTATGGAACTGCCGCACGGCGGTGTACTCCGATGCGGGCTACGCGCAGACCGACGCCGTCGCCGATTGGGACGGCATCGTGAACGCCGGCGAGATTCAATACGTCTGGGTCTACGGTTATCTGGACAGTGAAGTCTTCGTCGCCAACACGGACGGCGATGAATCCTCGCACCAGGCCGTCGCGGCGCTGGACGCGAACGGCACGTCCGAATGGGTGGTCACAATCCACTCCGACCGCACGGTCACGTCCACGCTCGAAGCCATTCAACCATACAGCGCTCCGGCCCAGGAAGGTGCGCTCCCCGAACCACCCGAATTCGAAGAATAATCTCAACCCGAGGTTTCACCCAACGATACGGAGGTCGTCGTGATGATGAAACAGATTGCTTGGATTTCCCGATGTAACCCTGCACAACAGAAAGGAACCCCCGGAGCCATGAACCCCATCCAGAAGATCCTGGTAGCCACCGTCGCCCTCGCGACGGTTTTTTTGTGCGCGTCCTCGACGCTTGCCTCGCCGGAAGCGTTCGACAACGCGTGTAACTCGCCGTACGGAACCGGCAATTACCACGGCCAGAACGGGGGCTTCGGCTTCCAATCCTGGCAGAACTCGCCGAGCGGCAACGGCTCCAACGCCGGCATGTTCATCGGGTCGTCGAACAATAACGGCGGCGGAGGGGGTCCGGGCATCAACTGCGGATCCGGGCGCGCGTTCGGCCTGTACGCCAACAGCGGCGCGCTGTCCCAGGCGATCCGCCTGTTCTCCACCGGAACCTTGCAGGACGGCCAGACGTTCCGCATCGAGATGGATAACGGCTGGCACGACGGTTCCAATACGTCGGCCGGTTTCGGCCTTCAGAACTCCAGCGGCGTGACCCGGTTCGAAATCTTTCACCGGGCGGGTAACGGCAACTACTTCATTAATGACGGCAGCGGCTCGGACTTCAATACGGGCATTCCCTTCACGGACGGCGGACTCGTCGTCACGTTTACGCTGAACGCCGTAAACAACTATACGGTTCATATTCTGCGCAAATCCAACAGCCAGACGGCGACCTTCACGCGCACCCTGGGCGGGACATCCGGCAGCCGCATCAACCGCGTGCGCGCGTTCTTCTTCAATAATTTCAGCGGCGGCTCCCAGCGCGACTTCTTCGTCAACAACCTCGAAGTGCTCTGCAACGACGCGCCCGCCACCAGCATCGCGGGCCCGACCACGGTATGCGCCGGCGCAAACTCCGATTTCTCGAACACCGGAAGCAATTCCGGTTCGCGTTCCTGGAGCCTCTCCTCGAATACCGCAGGCGCCTCGTTCGTCGGCGGCAGTTCCGGAACGACCGTTACCATCGCGACCACGCAGGCGGGTTCCTACACGCTCACACTTGACAATACGCTGAGCGGATGCAGTCAGAGCGACAGCATTACGGTCTCAGTTGAACAACCCGCCGCCCCGACGGCCGATAGCAACAGCCCGGTCTGCGAAGGCGAGACAATCCAACTGACCGCCAGCGACATCCCGGGCGCGAGCTACACCTGGACCGGTCCGAACGGCTTCATGTCGGGCGACCAGAATCCGACCATCTTGAGCGCCTCCACGGCCAACGGCGGAACCTACTTCGTCTCCGCGTCCGTGAACGGCTGTCCGTCCGAGGTCAGTTCCACGTTCGTCGTCGTCAACGCGGCGCCTGACTGCACCATCGCGGGCAATGACCCGGTGTGCCAGGCCACCTCCGGCAACATCTACTCGGGGCCCGCCGGCATGTCGGCCTATAGTTGGTCCATCAGCGGCGACGGCGCCATCGACGGCCCGGCCGATGGGCAAACGGTCAGCGTAACGGCAGGATCGCCCGGATCGTTCACGTTGACCCTGTCCGTGATCAGCGCGGACGGTTGCGTGAGCACCTGCGACAAGGTCGTGACGGTCGCCTCGGATCCGCCGTGCGCCGTTACCGGAAATGACAGCGTATGCGAAGGAACCGCGGGCCATACCTATAGCGGTCCGTCCGGCACCGGCTTGACCTATCAGTGGTCCATCACCGGTGACGGGACGATCGTCGGTTCGTCTGTGGATCAGGACGTAACCGTGGACGCCGGTACGGCCGGCTCGTTCGAACTGACCCTGATGGTCGGCGGAATCCCGGGCTGTCCGGTTTCCGTCTGCTCCAAGACGGTGAATGTCAACGCGAGCCCGGTCTGCGCAATCACCGGCGATGACACCGTGTGCCGTCTCTCGACGGGCAACGTGTTCACCGGTCCGTCCGGCATGACCGGCTATGCCTGGAGCATCAGCGGCGACGCTTCCATCGCCGGGGCGGACGATGAGCAATCGGTATCCGTGGATGCGGGCGCGTCCGGCAGTTTCACGCTGTCGCTGGACATTACAGACGCCAACGGCTGTCAGAGCTCGTGCCAGACGGTGGTCTCCATTGACTCGGCCGGTCCCGTGATCGGCACGCAGCCGGCGGATACGGTCGTCTGCGACGGCGATACGGCCGTCTTCACGGCAGCGGCTGCGGATGATGGCGGCGTCGGCTACGTCTGGCGCAAGCGCGGCTCCGGCTGGGGCGCCGGCGGCTGGCAGCGCACGGCGGGCGGCGGCGGCTTCTTCGTCTCCTCCTCCACCGACAACAACTCCGGCGATCCGTCGTCTCCGGGCGGCGACATCAATACGGACGGCAAGGCGTGGGGTCTCTTCAACCTCGGAAGCCCGACGACCGAGGCGACCCGTCCCTTCAATGGCGAGTTGCAGGTCGGTCAGCAGTTCCGCATCGATTTCGACAACGGCAACATCCCGTCGGGATCGGTCGGATTCAACCTGCGCAACGCCGCGAACGGCACCCGGTTTGCGATCACGTTTACCAGCGGCGATACGCAATACCGCATCGTGGACGGTGATGGCGGCGGCAAAGCGACCGGCATCGGGTTCACGCGCTCCGGAATCCGCGTGGTCTTCACGCTGACCGGACCGGACACCTATACGGTCTCCATCACGCGCCTTATCAATAATGTCACGCAGACCATCAGCGGCACGCTGGCGGCGCCCGGCACGGCCATCGACCGCGTCCGCGTGTTCAACGCCATCGGCCAGAACGGCGTGAACAACAATGTGTACTTCAACAGCATCGCCTTTGACTGCAAGGACGACAACGCGGCGGCGTATTCGACCGGCAGCTGGACCACCGGAACGGACCTCGGCAACGCCCCCATCGCGGGCGCGCCGGACAGCCCGAGCCTGACCATCGCGTCGACCACGGCGGCGGACGCCGGGAGTTACGATGTATGCGTCCATGACGGATGCCATAACTATACGATCTCCGATGCGGCCGGCCTGACGGTGGTGCCCGCCACGATCATCACGGCGCAACCGGTCTCCACGACCGTCTGCGAACCGGGCGAGATCGTGTTGAGCGTGGGCGCCACGGGCGATAGTCTCGCCTATCAATGGCGCAAGGACGGCAACGACCTGTCGGGCGCCGACAGCGCGACGCTGGTCATCGATCCGTCCAGTCCGGCCGACGCGGGCGATTACGACGTCGTCGTCACCGGCACCTGCGGCACGGAAATCTCGGATACCGTGACGGTCACGGTTCAGTCGCCTCCGGCCATCACCAGCCAGCCGGACGGCCAGTCCCTCTGCGCGGGTCAGGACGCGGTCTTCAACGTCGGCGCCACCGGCTCCGACCTCGATTACGTCTGGCGCAAACGCGACAGCGGTTGGGGCGCGGGCGGATGGCAGCGCACCGCGGGCGGCGGCGGCTTCTTCGTCGGCTCCTCCACGGCGAACAATTCGGGCGATCCGTCCTCGACGCCGGAAGGTGACATCAACACGGACAGCAAGGCTTGGGGCCTGTTCAACAGCGCGCTCCCGACCACCGAAGCCGTGCGGCCGTTCAATGGTACGGTGCAGGTCGGCCAGACCTTCACGATCGATATGGATAACGGCAACGTGCCGAACGGTTCGGTCGGATTCAACCTGCGTTCCGGCTCGTCCAGCCGGTTCACGCTGGTCTTCCGCGCGGGCGATACGCAATACCGCATCGTGGACGACAGCGGCATCAACGTGCCGACGGGCATCGGGTTCACCCGGTCCGGCATCCGCGTCGAATTCACGTTGACCAGTGTGGATACGTACTCCGTGACGATCACCCGGCTGATCCACGATGTGTCTTCCACGATCACGGGCACGCTGGCCGGCACGCCGGGCGCTTCGATCGACAACCTCCGCCTCTTCAACGCCAATCAGCAGGGCGGCGGCGCCAACGACGTGTTCTTCAACAGCATCAGCCTGGATTGCCAGGAGGACAACGCGTCGGCTTATTCGTCCGGCACGTGGGTTTCCGGATCCGATTTCGGACATGCCCCGTTGGCCAATGGCGGAAACGTCTCCGGCGCGGATACCGACACGCTGACCATCACGTCGGCCACCGGCGCCGATGCGGGGGCGTATGACGTATGCGTCATCGGTTCCTGCGGCAAGGCCCACTCCATCCCGGTCTCGCTGACCGTTTCGACCAGCACACCGGTCATCACGGTGCTCGGCAACGATACCGAAACCGTGGAATGCGGCGACGCCTACGCGGACGCCGGCGCAACGGCCTCGGATGCGTGCGACGGCGATCTGACCGGCGACATCGTCGTGTCCGGCAGTGTCGATACGGCCTCGCCGGGCTCCTACACGATCACCTATACGGTCGAGAATTCGGCCGGCCAGTCGGCCTCGGCGTCCCGCACCGTGAACGTGGTGGACACCACCGCTCCGGTCCTGAACGCGCCGGCCGATGTCACCGTCGCGTGTGACGAGTCGACCGACCCGTCGAATACCGGTTCGGCCACGGCGATCGATAGCTGTGACGTCGGCGGCACCATATCGTCCGATGTCACCATCGCGGAAGAGGACTTCAGCGGCTTCGCCGGAGCGGGCTTCAGCCCGTCCCCGGGCTCGGGCCAGTTGAGTTCCGACGATTGGGCCGTGCTCGGCATGAGCGATGGCGATCTCAACTTCGGCGATACCGGCACGTCCGGCGACTTCGCCCGCGGCACATCCTCCGGCGGCGTCACCACCGGCGGCATCTACGCCTTCGACGTCGGCGGCGGCAACATCGCCATGGGCTTCCAGTCCAGCGGCGCCGACTTCACGCCGGGCGAACTGGTCTTCCGGCGCGTGGATAACAACACGGGCGACACGA
>CAYRPR010000099.1:0-2031 GCA_964425945.1 uncultured Verrucomicrobiota bacterium
ATTGGCTGCGATGTTGAAATTGTCTGCGGCGAAATAAGCCCACAGCTGGTGACCATTCAGCGTTGTAGGCCCGGCGCCCCCGCCGGGCGGGTTGGCTCATAATCGGCTCACCCAGAGGATTCGCCCTACCATCGATTGCTATTTATCAAGGTGGGGCGAGGCCTCGGCTCGACTGAGCTCGCCGAAGTCCGGCCGCGCCGGTCCGCCATTCTGTTGTCGTTTCTACTCAATATGCGTCGGATCGCCGTAGAGTTTGTCTTCGAACTCGCGCAGTTTGCGGCCTTCGAGCGGATTCTTTTCGCCTTTGAGCATGTCGCGCAGGACGCCGATCTCGTCGTGCGAAAAGCGCCGCCCGTTCAGCACATGGCGCTTGAACGAGGTGTAGGCGAGGGGAGCCACTGTCTTGGCAATGCCTGCGATAGCGCGGGCGTATTGCTGGATCTCCCATTGCGCGTGCCGGTCGGCCCGCAGGGCGATGAAATGGAACAGATTGTGCAAGTCCATCTGCCAGTACCATTGCGTGTACAGGGATAACGGCAGATTGATGCGGGCGAGTTCGCGCGCGATACCGTCGTCAATCATCTCCTCATACGCGGCATAGGCCGTGCCCTGATCGCGTTTCAGGATCTCAATGACCTTCTGGCGGAGTTCGGCCGGCACTTCGTCGCCGGCCCGGCCTTGTTTGTTGGAGTCGCTCTGCAGATTCACCTGGTCGGGTTGAGGCACGTAAAACTCGTCCACCATGACGCTGTATCGTCCGGAAATCTCGTTCAGGCGGGCGGTGCGATGCCGGATCCATTGGCGCGCGACGAATATGGGCATCTTGCAGTGCAGTTCCAGCACGACATGCTCGAAGGGGGAGGTGTGCTGATGCCGCATCAGGTAATCGATCAGCCCGGCGTCCTCGCGCACGGTCTTGGTGCCTTCCCCGTAGGATACGCGCGCGGTCTGCACGATACGCTGGTCACTGCCCATGTAGTCCACCAGCCGGACGAATCCATGGTCGAGTACCTTGATTTCCTGGTCGAGCAGGGCTTCCGCCTCCGGTACGATGGTATGGGCCATGGATAAAGTACTCCTTACAAATTGGGATCGATGTGAATCCACTTCTGTTATAGTAGGACGCGATGGAACTCAAGGACATACTGCTGGATCGGGAGGGGGGCGCGATGTCCTTGTTGAAAAGGGCCGTAATCTGGCTTGCGGAGCATCCGGAGTGCCTCGCGCCGCCGCATCGGGACGACACACTGGCCATCCTCCGGACCACCCGGCCGGTGATGTCCGCCTTCGCACGTCTTGCGGATCACATTGAAGGCCGGCGCGATCCGGATTGGCGCGCCTTGTCGGCCGAACTGGCCGAATCAGACGGACTCATCGCGCGGCGATTCCGCGAAAACCTACGCAACATCAAGCCCGTGCAGGTCGTTACGCTTTCCTGGAGCGCGACGGTCCTTCGCGCGTTGCGGGAGTGCGCCATGGAGATCGAGGCGGTGGCCATACTCGAGTCGCATCCGGGCGGGGAGGGGGCCGCATTCGCGCAGGAGGTGCGCACATTTCATACGAATGTGACTTTATTCCGGGACGAACAGTTGGACGAAGCCGTGCGGGCTTCAACCATCGGCGTGATCGGCGCGGATACGGTGTTTGCGGACGGGTCGGTCGTGAACAAAGTGCTCAGCGTGAAACTGGCGGAGTCGCTGGTGAGCGAACGGAAGCCGCTGTATGTTCTGGCGAGCCGGTGGAAGCGCGCGGATTCATCGGTCGCGGGCACGGTCACCGAGCCGGACCTGTTCGAGATCGTGCCCGCCCGATGGATATCCCGCGTCATCGCGGAGTCCTGATGCTTGCGTACCCGGCGGGAACGGTTTCCCCGCTTTACGAATTCCATAGCGCATGGTATGCTACTGACATAGGAGTGGAAGATATCGGATCATTGCGCCTCATATGTTGGGATCTGGGGATGGAGGGATATGGATCGCTCGAAGGTCAAGGCAACCGAACGTAAGGCATTACTGATCCTGATTCTTATGA
>CAYRPR010000099.1:2041-5260 GCA_964425945.1 uncultured Verrucomicrobiota bacterium
CAGATCGTCATTCCCGATCCGGCGCAGGCGGAATACGCGGAATCGGTCGGTCTTCCCCTGCAGTGGACCAACAGCGTCGGCATGGTCTTCCGGTTGATTCCGCCCGGAAGCTATCTGCGGGGTAGTCCGGCCGACGAATACGGCCGCGAACTGGATGAACGCCAGCATGAAGTGACCATCCCATATCCCTTTTACATGGCCGTCACGGAAACGACCCAGAGCCAGTACGAGCAGGTCACCGGCACCAACACCAGTTTTGTCAAGGGGCGTCCGAATGTCCCGGCGGATAGCATGACGTTTGCCCAGGCGCTTGAATTCTGCAACGCGCTGAGCCGCGCGGAAGGGCGGGAGGAGGTTTACGCCATGGGTAACGACGGCTGGGTGGCGCGCGTCGACCGCAATGGATACCGTCTGCCCTTGGAAGCCGAATGGGAATACGCCTGCCGCGCGGGAACGACGGACGCATTCTACACGGGGCCCATCGCCCCGTTGAGCAAGGGGCACTACCATCTTTGGCGGGCGGCATGGTATGAAGACAATTCCAAGGGGCGGCCCCGCGAAGGGGGACAGCGCGAGCCCAATGTCTGGGGGTTGTATGACATGCTGGGCAACGTGTGGGAATACTGCTGGGACTGGTACGGCGAATATCCCTTGAGCGAGGATTTCACCTTGGTCGGCCCCAGCCGCAGTAATCACGGACGCGTCGTTCGCGGCGGATGCTGGTACGACAAGATTACCTCCTGCCGGTCCGCGACACGCAAGGCTCAGAATCCCGCTTTCCCACTGAACGTGCTGGGATTCCGATGCGCCATCACGGTCAGCCCTGAAGTCGCCGCATCGCGGCCGTAGCTTGCGACCATCCGGAGGGATAACAAACGTGCGCGGACATCTGCAGAAACTGGCCGCTGTCATCATCGCGATGGCTGTCGCAGGCGTCCTCGTTCACCGGTGTGCGACACGGCCTGCGGTCAATGCGGCACGGTTCGATCCCCGTCAGCAGGCCTTCGCCGACCTGATGGGGCTCCCGGTCGAGGTCACGAACAGTCTGGGCATGCGACTTCGGCTGATTCCGTCCGGGCTCTATCAACGCGGGAGTCCCGCGCACGAGTGGGGGCGGTCGCACGATGAACTGCGTCATCGCGCCCGCATCCCTTACCCGTTCTACATGGCGGTCACGGAGACCGCCCAACAGGCGTATCAGGAGTTGACGGGCTCGAACCCGTCGCAGTTTGATCTCGGGCCCGATTTGCCCGTGGACCGCGTGCTCTGGGAGGATGCCCTCGCGTTCTGCAACGCGTTAAGCCGTCGCGAAGGATTCGCCGAGGTGTATGAACGGCGCGGCGAGGAGTGGGTCGGTATCCCCGAACGAAACGGCTACCGGTTGCCGTATGAAGTCGAGTGGGAATTCGCCTGCCGCGCCGGATCGACGAACGCCTTCCATAACGGTCCGATCGAACCGCTGGAAGAAGGCCTCGTCCTGCTGCAGCGGGTCGCCTGGTTCAAGGAAAATTCCCGCGGACAGCCCCAGCCTGTGGGGCAATTGGAACCCAATGCGTGGGGCTTGTATGACATGCTGGGAAACCTGCACGAATGGTGCTGGGACTGGTACGCGCCGTACCCGCGTGACGCCGAGCCGCTCTACACCGGGCCCGAAGCCGGGGAGGCCCGTGTCGTCCGCGGCGGCGGTTGGTACAGCACAGCGGAGCAAACTCGTTGCGCCAGCCGCCGAGCGTGGTATCCTTTCAACCATTGGAACAGCCTGGGCTTTCGCATCGTACGGACGGTGAGGCCGGAAACGACGCTTGGGCCGTAGAGCGGCGCGACGGTGCGCCCGGTGAGGGCGCCGGGTCTGCACGGCCAAATACGTCGCGGGGACTTGTAGCCGGGTCCCCGCCCCGGCGCCGATAATCAGGCGGAGATGGGTTCCGGAACGAAATGCGGCGTAACACGATTCCATGAAACGTAATACGATCAGTCTCGTCTGCCTGGACTTCGACGGCACCATCATGTTGTACGACGAGGAACCGGGCCATTTTCACCCGTTGATCATCGACCGGCTGAACGCCCTGCGGACAGCCGGCGTCGAATGGATCACCAACAGCGGGCGCTCGCTTCGCAGTCAGTTGGAGGTGCTGGATGCGTGCCGCGCGCGCGGCCTCGCTTACGACCCGGCCGCGATCCTGTCGCCCGAGAGTCTCATTTATGTCCGGCGCGACAACGGGTACGCGCCCATGGACGATTGGCAGCGGCAGGCGGAGGCGCGACTGCGCGCGCTCCACGGCGGATTCCGGGCCGAGTTTGAGGAGGATCTGGCCGCGTTGGTTGTGCGCCATCAGCCGAAGGAAATCTACTACCGCGACGACGCCACCGTCTATTGCATGACCGGATCGGAAGACGATAAAGTCGCGTTTGTGCGCGCCTTGACGGAGCTGGCCGATACCCGGCCGGACACGACGGTCCTGCGCAACGGCGACTGGGTGGCGATCATGCCGGAGCAGTTGGGGAAGGGGAATGTCCTGCGGGCGTATCTGGATTACCGGGGCCTGACGACCGGGAACGTGCTGGCCATCGGCGACCATGATAATGATATCAGCATGCTGAACGGATCGGTCTCCGATCATGTCGGATGTCCCGGTGACGCGTTTCCCGACGTTCGCCGGACGGTTCTGGCGGCGGGCGGCTGTGTCGCCGCGGAATCCGGCGCGCTGGGCACCGTGGAGGTGCTGCATCATTATCTTGGCCGTTTGTAGCATGCCGCGACCCGCGTGGCACGGGCTTCCAAGCCCGTGACGAAGTGGGCTGACCGCGAGGAAGACCAAGGGCCCCGCTCAGAGGGTTGCATCCCGCGGCGGCGCGTGATAAGAACTCCAATTTCCATGCGAATCAAACCGTTTATAGCTTATCGTCCGCCCGCGCGCGTCGCCGAACAGGTCGCCGCGCCGCCTTACGACGTGGTGGATACCGACGAGGCGCGCGCCATCGCCCGCGAGAACCCGATGTGTTTCCTGCATATTTCCCGCCCGGAAATCGATTTGCCGCCGGATATTGATCCGTACAGCGACTCGGTACACCAGCAGGGCGCCGCCACCCTGCGCCGCTTCATCGGGAACGGGATTCTACAGCCCGCTTCGGCCCCGGCGCTCTATCTCTATCGAATCGCCAGGGACGATCATGCGCAAACCGGCCTGGTCGCCGTCAGTCATGTGGTCGACTACGATC
>CAYRPR010000099.1:5270-6791 GCA_964425945.1 uncultured Verrucomicrobiota bacterium
CAAGCGCCACGAGCACACGAGGAAAAAGACCGAGGATGACCGCACCCGGCATGTGGACCTGTTGAACGCCAATACGGGACCGATCTTCCTGACGTATCGCGACGACCCCTCCGTCGATGCCATCGTCAAGCCCGTGGAGGAGGGCGACCCCCTCTATGATTTCACGGCGGATGACGGCGTGCGTCATACGATGTGGGAGGTTAGGCGGGCGGACGCGCTGGTGCAGGCCTTCGCGCGGATACCGTGCGCTTATGTCGCCGACGGGCATCACCGCGCGGCCAGCGCCGCGCGCGTCGCGCGCCTGCGGCGGGAGGCCAATCCGCAGCACACGGGCAACGAGGAATACAACTGGTTTCTGACCGTCTTCTTTCCGGCCAGCCATCTTCGAATTCTGCCGTACAATCGCTGTGTCAAGGATCTGAACGGCCGCGACGTGAAGACGTTTCTGGATGAAGTCGGTTCGCGATTCGAGATGACGCGGCATGGCGACCCGTCGCCGGATCGTCCCGGTCGCGTCAGCATGTATCTGGACGGGCGCTGGTTTGGATTGAGTTGGACGCCACCGGCCGAACCCGATCCGATCGCCGATCTGGATGTCAGCGTCTTGCAGGATCGCCTGTTGTCGCCGGTCCTAGGCATTGACGATCCGCGCAATAATCCGCGGATCGAGTTCGTGGGCGGCATCCGCGGCGCCGACGAATTGATGCGACGCGTGGATACCGGTCGCGCGGCGGTGGCGTTCTCGATGCATCCGACCACGATCGACCAGCTTCTACGCGTCGCCGATACCGGCCAGGTCATGCCGCCCAAGAGCACCTGGTTCGAGCCGAAGCTCCGGTCCGGCCTGCTGGTGCATCTGCTGGATGGATAGACCAGACGCCGATCCAGCGCGTGGAAATCATTGAGGACTCGTCATGAAGCAGATACTTCGCTCATCGGCAGAGCTGCAATCCCTGCATCGATCGCGACTTCTTCGCATCCGGCGCGAGAAGCGCAAACTGCTCGTCATCGTCCTGGTCTCCGCCATTATCCTGATCCTGGTAGGCCTGTCCGGCGTGCGTTTTGGCGCAGGCCTGTAGTTTCTGCGTCACGTCGGTCCATTTGGTCAACTAGGTTCACGAAAATCGATCACAATCGTCCGCCGCAATCTGTCCCCTGATGATTTCATCGGGTATAATACTACAGAGAGAAAGGCGGTGAGCCATGAACCTGAAAGAACAGTACATGGAGCATCTGAAGGCCCAGTTGGATCGATGGAGCGTCGAGATCGACCGGCTGGATGAACAGATCCGGCGCATCGATCCGCATCTCAAGATTATCTACGAGGAGCGGGTCGCGCCGCTGAAGGAGAAGCGCGACGAAGCCCTGCGCAAACTGGACGAACTGGCCGCCGCGCCCCAGGATGCGTGGGAAGAGCTCAAGTGTGGCGTGGAGCTCACGTGGGATCACCTGCGGGACTCCATGAAGAAGGCGCGAGCCCAACTGAGGAGCTCGCACCACCGTCCCATCCTGATGGGCACC
>CAYRPR010000099.1:6801-7085 GCA_964425945.1 uncultured Verrucomicrobiota bacterium
AATCACTGTTCGGTCAGCGCGAATTGCAGGTGCGGCTTGAACTGTTCATGTTCCAGCAGGAAGGCGTCATGCCCTTTGTCCGATCGGATCGTCACGCGCTCGCACGGAATGCGGCACGCCTTCAATACGCGGACCATCTCAGCCTGTTCCTCCGGGTAGAAGCAGACGTCCGTATCGATGCTGAATATCAGGTAGCGCTGATAGCGGCATCGGGAGAACAGCGCGTCGTAATCCGCCGCCCCGGCATCCTTGAGCAGGTCGAAATACTGCCAGGCCGCGACGAT
>CAYRPR010000100.1:0-3758 GCA_964425945.1 uncultured Verrucomicrobiota bacterium
GAAATGCGGACGGGACGGATAGTCCCTACGAGTTGAATATCACATACTTCGATCTTTTCGCGGATGCGGCCGGACGGGTGACGGATCGGCAAATAGCCCGATTCCTGACCTCTCAGGCCGTCATGCTCGCCCTGCGCGGCGTGCCGGCCGTCTATTTCAACAGTCTGTTTGGCGCTCGTAATCACATACGAGGCGCGCAGGAGTCGGGGCATCATCGCACCATCAACCGCGAGAAATGGGGGCGATCAAGACTGGATGACTTGCTGGACAATCCCGCGCAGCATCATCACCGGGTATTCAACGCCTACCATCAGCTTCTGCGCGCGCGTCGCAGTCATCCGGCGTTTCACCCCGACGGGCCTCAGCGGATTCTGCAACTGGGCAACGACGTGTTCGGCATAGAGCGGAGCGCGCCGGACGGGCGCGAGCAGATCACCGCGCTGTTCAATTTTACGGGGAATGCCCTGGCGCTTCAGGTGGATGATCGCTTCGTCGCGCTCCGTCCCGCGGGCCCTTGGGTGGATATCATCACCTGACAACACCACGGCGAATCATCCGGTTCATTGACGCTGGCTCCCCACGCCCACCTGTGGCTCGTCGACGCAGGTTGAATTATTACAGATATCGACCGGCAAATCTTTCGGATGTTTCGGCCAGCGCTTCCGGCGCGCGCGACAGGGAGACCTCCAGCGAATCCCCCTTGCGCTCCGTAGCCATAGCCGTTTCAACACCCCACGCATGGATCTCAGCTTCCGGAACCTGTACACTGCCGGCCATCACAGCCACCTTGGCCCGTGTGCCTTTTGCGGCGCGAACGATTCCGGATACCACCTTCCCGCGAAGGGATTGAGAATCAAAACGCCCTTCGCCGCTGATCACCCAGTCGGCATCGGCTATTTCATCATACAGCCCGCTCGCCTGCATCACGGTGTCGATCCCGGGAACCAATTTGGCTCCCATGAACGCGATGGCCCCGGCCGCCAATCCTCCGGCCGCTCCGGCGCCCGGCACGTCCTTTACATCCACCCCGACCTGCTCACGGATACACCGGGCAAAATGCTCCAAACCGCGATCCAGACGCTCCACCATCTCGGGTGTTGCGCCTTTCTGGGGACCGAACACCCTCGCCGCGCCATGCTCCCCGCACAGCGGATTATCCACATCGCAGAGCACCTCCACCGGGATGCTAAACGGCTGGACGGGCGAACGAATGGACGAAATGCGTTCCAATTCCCGACCGCCATGACCGACCGGTTTACCGTTCGCATCCAGAAACTCCCATCCCAAGGCGCGCGCCGCGCCCATCCCGCCATCCACCGTCGCGCTTCCTCCAACTGCTAGAAGGATTCGGTCCGGTTTCTGCTCCAAGGCTGCGCGGATCAGTTCTCCCGTCCCGAAGGTGGTTGTCAGCAGAGGGTTCAGTTCCTCTTTTTTCAGAAGCGTGATCCCGCTGGCCACAGCCATCTCGACCACGGCAAGCCGGTTCGACTCCATCCAGGCATAGCCGGCCTCCACGCGCTGATCCGGCATCGGGCCCATGGTCATTTCCGGAATCCAGATGCCATTGGATGCGGCCAATAACGCTTCGGCCGTACCCTCCCCACCGTCCGCCATGGGTTTCAGCACGACCTGTATGTCCGGCCGAACCGTACGGAGGCCATCCCGCACAATCTCACACGCGGCACGGGCGGACAGGGTCCCCTTGAACGAGTCCAGTGCGACAATGATCTTCATGCGGTCACGAGGGTAGTTTGGAGAAGGAGTTCTCGATCCAGGCCGATGGCAGGGCGTTCACCGAATCACGAAGCTGATCCTGCCACCACTGCGACACTTCAGCTAAATCTTTCTTATCGTAACGATGCTCTACGATACAACGCTTGGCGGAGGAGTAGATTACGACATCAACCGGAAAATCCACGTCCGCCGCGCTGATCCGGGTCGAGTCGAACGCCAGACAACCCACTTTCAGGGCATGCCGCATGGTGTCTTCATACTTCAATGTACGATCCAGCACCGGCTTGCCATAGCCCGAGGCGCCGATGATATAATACGGCGTTCCCTTGCCCACCTCCACCCAATTGCCCTGCGGGTATACGAGATACAATTTGTGCTCCGGGTCGCCGGACAACTGTCCGCCGATCAGGGCATGGATATTGAAGTGCAGGCCGCTGTCCTCCAACGACGCCCGGTCTTCCGCGGACACCCGCCGGATCTGGGCGGAAAATGCGTTGACGGCCTTGAACAGTCGATCGTACGGCTCCTTGCGATCAAGAAGGAATTCATCGAAATAGGTCAGCGCCTTGTCGCGTACCGACCGGAGCCCGGAGGTCATCAGGAAGAATTTCCCGTGATCGTGGTCGTACACGATGACCTTGCGCGCGGTGATGCATTCACTGCCACTGGTCACCCGCGTGTCGGCCAGCCCGACCAGACCCTCCTGAACTTTGATCCCGAGACAGAATGTCATACGTGTCTTCCGTGGTGGTATACCAGATCATGATCCGCCGGGCGTGCGCAATGCAAAAAACGTCTCATAGATCGCATCCCCCACCGCATTCAACCGGTCCTGGAACTGGTCCAGGAACTCATGCAGCCCGTGCCGGATGATGTCATCCACGCCGGTATATGCGAAATCCGACCGCAACTGTCCCAGACGCTGCTCGGCGAGATTCCGGAATTGATGCTCGCGGGTGCCGGTGATGCCGTGCAGGGATTCCTCTGCCTTGATCAGGCAGTAATGCAGTGCGCGGGGAAATTCCTGGTTCAGAAGCAGAAACTCGACGATATCGCGCGGCAGAATCGTGCCGTAGTGCTGGCGATACATCTCAAACGCGCTGGCCGATCGGAGCAAGGCCGCCCACTGAATATCGTCCACGGACATGCCGACATGCTCCACCGATGGCAGGAGAATGAAGTACTTGACGTCGAGCAGGCGCGAGGTCTTGTCGGCTCGTTCAAGCGTTCGTCCCAGACGGCAGAAATGCCACGCCTCGCCGTGGGACATGGTGACATCGGTCAGTCCCACGAATTTCTGCCCGCCGAGCTTGATCCGGTTGAAGAATTCATGCGGGATTTCCCGCGCGTAGTTGCTGTTTACGGCGTCGCGCGCCACCAGGTAGAGCTGGTTGATATGCTCCCACATCTCGGTTGTAATGCGCGGGCGAACGGCTCGCGCATTCTCGCGGGCCATGCGCAGACTGGACAGAATCGAGTTGGGATTGTCGCGGTCGAAGGCGAGAAACTGTATGACAGACTCCTGCGAGGCCTCGCGATATCGGGACAGAAAGGCCCGTTCGTCGCCGGTGATCGTTACCAGCGGCATCCATTGCTCCTCCGTAACCACGTTGAAGTCCAGCATGAGATGCGCATTCACATCAATGAACCGGGCGACATTCTCGGCCCGCTCGATGTAGCGACTCATCCAATAGACGGATTCGGCCACTCTACTGAGCATGCGGCGTTCCTCCCCCGTTTGGCGGCGGGGCGTCCGGCGCCCCCAGTACCCAGGTATCCTTGCTTCCGCCGCCCTGCGACGAATTGACCACGAGCGAGCCCTTCTTGAGAGCTACGCGCGTCAGACCGCCCGGCAACACATACACATCGTCCCCGTACAGGATATACGGTCGCAGATCCACGTGGCGTCCTTCAAAGTGATCTCCGAAGATGACCGGCGCACGCGACAGCGAGATGGTCGGTTGCGCGATATAATTGCGCGGGTTGGCCATGATCTTCCCGGCGAATTCCCGGCGCTGTTCCGG
>CAYRPR010000100.1:3768-7031 GCA_964425945.1 uncultured Verrucomicrobiota bacterium
CGGCCCGATCAGCATGCCGTATCCGCCCGACTCGTTGGCCGCCTTGACTACCAGACGGTCGAGGTTCTGGAGTACGTGGTTCCGGTCCTTTTCCTCTGCGCATATATATGTGGGCACATTGGGAATAATCGGATCCTGATCCAGATAGTATTTGATCATGCGGGGGACATAGGCATAGACGGCCTTGTCATCGGCTATACCCGTCCCGGGCGCATTGGCCAGGGTAAGCCGCCCGCGGCGATACACGTCCATCAAACCCGGCACGCCCAGCACGGAATCGGGGCGGAAGACCGCAGGGTCCAGAAAATCGTCATCGAGGCGGCGATACATCACATCCACTCTGCGCAATCCGCTGGTGGTCCGCATGCAAACATAGCCGTTGTCAACCACCAGATCACGGCCCTCCACGAGTTGGACCCCCATTTGCAGGGCGAGGTAGGCGTGCTCATAGTAGGCCGAATTGTATATACCGGGCGTCAGTACCACCACGCTGGGATCGCTAACCCCATCCGGAGCCACATAATTGAGCATCTGGAGCAGGCGGCTGGGATAGTCCACCACGTAGCGGACATTGGACTGCTTGAATACCTGCGGGAAGGTCCGCTTCAGGACCTGTCGATTTGCGAGAACATAAGACACCCCGGACGGACAGCGCAAGTTGTCTTCCAGGACATAGAACGTCCCGTTGTTATCGCGCACAAGATCCGTTCCCGTAATATGGCACCAGATGCGTTTAGGTGGATTCAGCCCGACGCATTCCCTACGAAAACTGCCCGCCGACAGGATGATATCCTCCGGGAGCGTGCCGTCCTTCAAGATCTTCTGATCATGGTAGATATCGTCGATAAAAAGATTCAGGGCTGTGATGCGCTGAATCAATCCCCGTTCGATATGAGCCCACTCCTCCGCTTCAATAATCCGCGGGATGATGTCAAACGGGAATATCCGTTCCACCCCCTCCTGCTCGCCGTACACATTGAAGGTAATTCCCATCTGAACAAAGGCGACTTCCGCGGCCCGTTGACGCCTTGCCAGTTCCCCCTGTGACAGCGATTCGATCTTGTCGACCAGCAGGCGCGCGCCGGGCCTCGGCCGGGCGTGCTGATCGAACAACTCATCGTAAAAGCCGTCTGTCTGGTATGAATCAAAATTCATAGACTCGATACACCTGATACAATTTCTGCAAACGGTCACTGGGGAACGGACGTTCGCTGTTTCGCGAAGGCCCGGCTGGGTCTTATATTCAGTACTCAGCCCGCGCGCGGAAGCAATCTCATAATAACAATTTTCTCCTTGGTCCCATTGATATTTCCATTCGTCAAAGGCATACTAGAACGAGAGTCACGGAAAGACTACATGCTGAAATCACAAGTTGCGAAACCGTTTCGCCGGCTTATCGCCGGATGGGCCGCCGGGGGAATGGCGATGATTTTCTCCGGTTGTGCCGCCATCCCCCAACCGTACATACCGGAATTGGCCGGACCCATCGGATATGGCGATATCCTGCACGGGCTGGAAATCCGAATCGAAGCGGAGCAGGAGCGGGCTCGCCTGGGTGATCCCATTACGATGCTGGTTACCCTTGAGAACAAGGGGGAACAGGCCATTTGGATCCCCCGGAAACCGCATATCATCCTGTTCTGGGTCTATCCCAATGGCCAGCGGGACAACTACGTGATCGAATTCCCGGCGGAGCGGTATTACACCCCGAAGGAAATCTTCCCGCTGCACCCCGGCCAGAAACTCGTCATCACCGAGATCCTGGACACGTATTATTTCCCGAAGCCGGGCATCACGGAGTTCACGGCGATTTATCATGCACCGCGCAATTCGAACCCGGACATTCTGTCCGTTTGGGCCGGTCGAATCCGCTCCAATTCCTACGGCATTATCCTGAACTGAGAGGAGCACATCAGTACTTCAGCACCCGCCAGCCACGCGGCCCGACATCCACTCCGCCCGCGGGAATGTCCACATCATTCCAGATATCCCGTGCGGCGTTCCGGATGGTGTGGGATGCCGGGTCGTCACCGGCATTCAGGAGAACCAGAATGCGCTCCTTGCCGGACCGACGTTCGTATGCGAGCAAGCGATCCGCCGCCGTCGCAATCCAGTCCAGTGAACCCCGCGTCAGAGCCGACTGTCCCTTTCTCAGCGTAATGGCCTTCTTGAAGAACGCCAGGAGATCCTGATCCGGGGCGCGCGGCTCAGCCGGCAGAATCCTTCCGTTACTGGCATGGATTTCCGGTTCGTAGTCGATGTCGTCCCACAACATCGGCTGGCGGTTGTCGGGATCATTGGCGCCCCACATGCCCACTTCCGTCCCATAGTAGAGCATCGGGGCGCCGACATAGGTCATCTGGAACACCACCATTTGTCGAAGCGCCCGCAGAGCCTGCGCGCCCGGCTTGCGGGTTGAGAAACGCGCGTGCGATTTCACCCGCGAGACGTTGAAGTAGTCATCCCAATGGGCCTTCGGGATGTCCGGATTCTCCAGCATCGAGAGGATCCGCGCGACATCATGTGAGTCGAGGAGGTTCTGGAGCACATAGCTCACATCATCGGGATACGCGTGACGGATAGCGTCCAGTTTCCCGATGAAGTCCGCCTTCGACAGCGGTTTCCGGCCCGGCGAGAAGAAGTCGGCGCTCGGGAACAACCACATGTAATTCATCACGGCGTCGAATTCGTCTCCCTGCAGGTAATCCGTGGCCAATGAAACAATCTCACCGGTTATATAGGCCTGCGAATTGATGGATTTGACGAGTTTGCGCCATTCCTTCCAGAAACCGTGCGGCACGCAGAACGCCACGTCCAGACGCCACCCGTCAATGCCGTCCGAAGGATCTCCGTCCCCGTCCGGATCCATCCAGCGTCGCGTGATGTCGAAGATATAGCGGCGGACGGGCTCAGCCAGGGACTCGTGATTCCGTTTCAACTCCGGCAGTCCCTGATGGTTGAACCAGCCTTTGTATTCGAATCCCCCCCCCCGTTTCCAGCGGGTGATCTCATACCAGTCCACATAGCGCGATGAGCGGCCATGCTGTAACAGGTCCTCGAAGGCAAAGAAGCTACGTCCCGTGTGGTTAAAGACGCCGTCCAGGATGATCCGCATGCCCCGCCGATGGACCTCGCGGACGAGATCCAGGAAGAGGCGGTCCGCCGCGGTCCAAATCCATGTGGAGGGATCCTCCGTTTCCCGGCCCTCGCGAATCGCCTTCAGATCGCCCTCACGGTCCGGCCCCAGCGTCGGGTCGATATGG
>CAYRPR010000101.1:0-4082 GCA_964425945.1 uncultured Verrucomicrobiota bacterium
GAACATCAGACCATGACTCTCACTAAAAATGGTCTAGTGCATGGGGGAAGGTCAATCCGACTTCAACTGGCTGGCCGTGCAACCATGAGACGTAATGGAACATCCGGATTCATCTGCATGGTCGCATTGATAACGATCGCTGGCCCATGCTCCGGGTTTACCCATCGTTGGGCGCAGGAGAATCCTCCGGTCGTCTTCCACACCGGCGAGACCTTGCCAACCGGCGCGGTGGCTCAACTGATCGCCATCTATTCATCCACCAACCCCGTGATCCGACCGCCGCCCGATCTAGGTAAAGCCGAGGGCATTCCCAATGGCTGGCAAGTAATCGATGGCACACGCATATCAAGCGGAGGCAATCTCTTCTCCATGCACCTCCATGTACCATCGACAGACCCGTACATATTTGTTCGCGTCTTCGCCGCTCCCAGCAGCGGCGGTCATTACTCATACGACCTGCCCAATCCGATCGCGTCGGGCGGATTGTGGTACGCCGACACGGCAATGGGTCAACTGAGCTCATTGAGCTCGGATCGTGCGGACACCTTCAAATTCAACATCACCACGTCCGACTGGCAGTTCATCGCGTTGGACATGGAGCAGGACAGTAACGCGGACGGCCTGCCGGATTATTGGGGCTGGATGTATTTCAACAATCCGACCAACGCCGCGCCGGACGACGATCCGGACAACGACGGCAAGACCAACCTGGAGGAGTTGATCTCGATGACCGATCCGAACGACTCCAACTCGTACCTGCTCGTCGAATCCTACGGCGCGGATGGTGACGGCATCCAGTTGCAATGGTTCGCCTACACCAATCGGATCTATCATGTGGAATACGCCCCGCTCTCCGGACCCGACGCGATGCAGTTCATCCCGCTCATCAGCGGCATCACCGTGGACACGGACCATCTCCTGCAGACCAATGCCGCGGTATCCCCGACGCCCAACGCGTACCGCCTCGTCGTGGAACGACCGTAGTTCCTGATACATTCCTTACCGTCATGACCATCGTCTCGCGCGGCGTCGCGCTGTCCCGTCATGGTCGTATCGGATGTACATGCACCGCGCGATTTCGCCACGAATATCGAAAAAACGTTTCCATCGCACGGGACGCGGGGTATACTTACCGATGCGTTGTCGTCAATTTCACCGCCGAATCGGTACAGGCAACACGATCAACAGCGTGCAGCATGGATCTTCACGTCCATAGAAAAATGTTAACGTTTACACTCGGATGCCTCGCAGCGCACGCGGGTTACGCCGGGTATATCGAGAACCGCTCCTACGACACGCCCTGCGCGGAGGTGGACAACATCAACATCCCGCTCTATGCGCCCGGCGTCACGGCGTACCGCATCATCGCCACGCATCCCGATTATTATCCCACCTCCATCGACGAGCGAGGACCGGATTTCACGGACTGTGATTTCGCGGACCGGCAAATCTGGCTGATCGGCCTGAAGGATGGATCCAATACGGAGTTCCGCCAGGATGGATTCAGTGACGGTGACGTCCATTACGCGCCGGACGACCCGCCCGCGGGCATCGATCACGCCGTGACCAATTTTCCGAAGGAAATCAATCTTCACTCCATCAGCAATCAGTATATCCGTTTCACGGCGGACGAACCCGGCGATTTCAACCACACGCTCATCATCGGCGCCTGGCTGGAGGTCGCCTTCGCCAATATCAACCTCACCCTCGAAATCGAATGTCTTACCGGTGACGGCACCAACTGGGTCAGCCACGGAACCCGCATTTTCGACAGCGGGAATATGACCGACCGCTGGGATATCCCCGATTTCACCTGGATCGAAGGCGTGGATGCCAACTACATCCATCTTCGCGTCCTCCCGGAATTCGAAGGCGTCTCCTCAAACGGCTCATGGGCCGTCTATGACTATCTCGAACTGCACAAGCGCGACGAGGCCGGCGAAACCGTGTCGGTCCTGTACGACGACGGCACCAACAAGGTGGAGAGCATCAACATCGATTTCTGGTGGCGCGCGCCGCGCGCGATGAGCATCGAGGTGGACGGCGGCGCGGCCACAAACAACACCCATTACCTGCGGCTGATCCGGCGCATTCCGGCCAGCGCGCAGTATGACGAAATCTTCATCCTGTACCAGGATGCCAACGCGCGGATTCATCCCTATGCCCCGATCGACCTGGATCCGAACTGGGTGCCCTACGGCGCATCCGTGCAGATCGGAGCGACGCCGGAATCCGCGCGCCCGTACGCCGATATCGAAAGCGTGGGGGTCGATCCCCGCACGGGCAGGCTGGACATCACCTACGAGGACCAGACCACCGCTCAAGTCCATGTGCAGGTTACCCGGGAACGCAGCATAGTCGATGTCCGTCAGGTCACCTACGACACGGACACCCTCCCCTTCGCGCGTTTCCGATCCATGTGGGTGCGTGACGGCAATGACGATATCCAGCGGGTGCTCCATCGCCTGGGCCATTTCCCGATCATGGACGATTGGGACGAACTGGGGGGCACGTGGTGGTTTCTCCACCGCGAGACTCCGTCCTATCACAACACGTACGCGCCGGATTTCCTCATCGAGGTTCTTGAACCCAGCCCGGCGTTCCTGAGCCGCGCCGCGGAGACGCATGACCGTGGCACCAATGCCGTCGTTTCCGTCCAGACCAACGCGGCCACCGGCGCGGTTCTGCTCCTGCCGCCGGGCGGCGGCGAGGCCGGATACGATATGGATCTCACACGGCCATGGCTCAACGTCATCCTGCGCGTCGCGTACAGCGATCCCGGCGGCGCCACGCCGATGGCCGTCTATCTCGACGAGGATCCGGTCTATGAATGGGATGCGGCGGGCACCGGCACCACCAATGCCTTCGCCCTGTCGCCGGATATACCGCTGGGCGATCTGGATGCCGGCGTCCACTCGCTCCGTATCGTGGCCGGCGCGGGTATCGCCGGCGTGTCACTGGATCGGTTCGAACTGATCGCCCGGCCCGAACCGCTGATCGAGGAGGTCACGATTACCGAGATCGAACACCAGTCCGGGCCGTCGCTGCTGAATGCGTCCTTCGAAGACGGGAGCGGAACAACGAGCATCGATAATTGGACACGCTGGGATGGCCTGATACGCGACGATGCGGAATGGATCGGTCCCCGCAGCGGTCAATGGGCGGCCCTGATGCAGGGCTGGACGCTCGGCGGCGGCATCTATCAGGACATCGCCAACTCTTCCGAGGGGGCGGAATACGTCTTCTCCATCTGGGGCAATCCGACGGCCGATTGGCAGTACGACCATTTCGACGTATCGATCTACATTCAGTTCCTCGATGCTACAAACGGCATTATTCAGGCGTTCAGCCTCACGGAAACCGATCTGGACGGTCCGACCGACTCCTGGACGCAGTATACGGTAGAGGGCAATTCTCCAAATGGAACCGTGACAGTCCGTTTCGGCATGGAGTTCGGCAATGTCACAAACGAGGGCGCCGGCGCGTTCCGTTTCGATGACGCGTCGCTCCAGCACGAGCCGGCGGAAATCGATCTGGCTCATGCCTATTCCGACGCGCACCTCGCGGTACGCTCTGCGGCAACGGGCCCGCCCAGCCGCCTCCACATTCATTGACTCGACGCTCTGCGGGCGGTCTTCCCGACGGAGGACACCGGCGCCACGAATGCCCTCGTCTGGAGTCCACGGCTCTATCTGGGCGCCCTGCCTTCCGGCACCAGCACCGTCGACTTCGCATCCGCCGGCCTGACCATGGAACGGTTCAAACTCGTCAGTTTGCGTCGCATCAACCGGGCGCCGCAGCTGGAGGTTCCCCCGCCCATCACGCTCGTCATGGGCCGCACCACGAATTTCACCGTGATCACCTATGACCTGGACGGCGATGACGTCACGGTGACGAACACGCTGGCGCCGGACGGCGCGACGTTTGACAACGGGATCTTCACGTGGACCGCCATCACGGGCTATGGCGGAACCACGCAGGAAATCGTTTTTGCCGCCAGCGATCCCCATGGCGACACCAACAGCGCGGTTTTCGCCTCCGCCTTCATCGAAATCCCTTACGACGCCGACGAGGACGACCTG
>CAYRPR010000101.1:4092-7026 GCA_964425945.1 uncultured Verrucomicrobiota bacterium
TGCCGGACGATTGGGAGTGGTTCCACTTCGCCTCGCTGACCAACGCACCGGGCGATGACGCCGACTCGGACGGCATGACCAACCATGAGGAATGGATATCCGGAACCGATCCGACCGACTCGGCCTCCATCTTCCGGATTACATCGGTCGATGAAACACCGGCCGGTCGCGACATCGGCATCGCCACCCAACCGGATCGGCTTTATACGATTCTATTCACCGACGGGCCTTTGACCAATAACATGGTCTGGCAACCCTTCGCCAATCCGGCTGATGGCGTCGGCACCTGGTTTGAAACCAATCTACAGCCCTCGGTGTTCACCTTCATCGACGATCACGGTCCCGACACGACCTTGGCGCCGCCCGCCAACCAGATGCGACTGTATCGCGTACTGGTGGAATGGCCGTAAGCGTGCGGCATTCGATCCCGTGATCGGGGAAGAAAGCGGTGTCACATCCCGCCCCCGACCACGCGGGTGTCGAGGGCGGGATTTGCCACCGCACTCCATAACACGCTATCGGTTGCATGGAGTGCGGCGGGAAGCGAGTCTCCGAGCGCCACGCCGCTTTATATCCGAGGGAACGGCCCGCCCGGACCTATTCCCACACCGCCACGATCTCACGGGCGGTGGCCGGCACGCGCGCGCGCTCGGCGTCATATTCCGTCCATGCCCCGCCATCCACGGTCACGCGCGCCGGCGCGGCGTTGCGAGGCCAGATTACGGCGATGCCTTCCGGGATATCGAGGTCACCGTCCAGCGTAACGGTCAGCCTGTTGTCCCGGTCCTGCGCCCGCAGGTCCAGCGCACCGTAATGGGTCGGCAGATTCTGGATACGGATCCCCTCCCCGTCGGCCACCCACCCCTGCCGCGTACCCGCGAGCAGTTCCAGCGTACCGTCGATCTCACGCACCACCATCGCGCGGACCGAATTCACAAACCCCGCGCCGACCCAGGTGTGCGGCATGTCGCCGATGTAGTTCCCCTTGCGATAATCACTGATCACGACCTCGCCGAGATGGTTCCATGCGGCCGGGCGGCGACAGGCCATGATGAAGTCGAGCAGGAAGTTGGCGCGATCCTTCTGCTGGAGATCGACGAAGGCCGTGATCGACCGCACCTCGTATGGCGTAAACGCCCCCACCCAGTTCTCGTCGCGCGCCGCCAGATCCTCGTAATACCGGTCGAAAGTGTTCAACAGCGGGATCTGCGGCAGCATGTGCTGTTCCCGGCACGGGAAGAAGGCGATGGCGGTCGACGTCGCATCGAAATCGCCCTTGTCCGAACAGCCCGGGATGAAATCAATGTTCTTGTACGCGAGCGTCGCATCGATGGTCTTGCGCACCGAGGTCTGAAGCAGGCGGTGCTGTTCATCCGCCCAGTCGGCGATATCGTCATGCCCCAGCAGGCGCGCGGCGTCGCGCCCGTCCTTCCATCCCTTCAGTCCCCAGAAGGTGTCCCAGTAACTGTGCATGGGTTCGGGGTAGCCTTCATGGCTGATTGACGGGGGGAAGATACCGATGAACCGCTCGCGCGCGGGTTCGCCGGCCATGTAATCGGGCGCAAGCGTGCGTTCGCGCAGTTCGACCATGAAATCCATGACCCGTTTGATGGAATCGAAATGCCGTTTGAGGTAATCGAGATCCTCCGTCATGCGGTAGTATTCCATGACGGTATAGATGAATTGGCCCTGGCTGTCGTATTCGAGGTCCGATCCGTAGCCCGTGTAGGTGGTTCCGTCATTGTTCAGAATCGGCGGCACCATGCCGTTGTCATAAATCGTCGCGGCATACCAATCGATGTAGTCTCGCACCTCGTCGAACATCCGCATGCGCAACAACGCGGCGGTGGTCAGACTGCCATCCCGCATCCAGGACCGTTTATAATTGCGGGAGCCCGGCTGGATCGCCACGCCGTCGCGGTTGATCATCATGTAGGCGATCTGCGACTTCAGCGTATCCGACACGGCGGCATCGGGCAGTTCAAAGACCACCTGCCCGATCCGTTCCATCCACATATCGCGCAAGCCCGACCGGGCCGCATCAAACGCGCTCGACGGACTGTCATGCGCGCCCAGGAAGGCGGTAATGTCGCCCCCCTGATCATGCAGGGGCAGCGCGATGACGATATCCTTGTGCTGACCGGCCTCCAGGTCATAGGCATAGGCCAGCGCACCGGACAACATGCCATGGGGATCGGCCAGCGCGGTGGCGGACGGCATGCGTTTGCGCCGGATGTCCTCGATGATGTCGCCCCGCAGAAACGCGCGCGCGCCGAATGCCGTTGCGTGCTCGAAGGCCACGATCAGGTCGCGCTCGTTCACGTTCACGATATCCCCGCTCTTGACGGAGCGGTGGGCCAGGGAACGGATGGGCGACAATCCGCCATGTTGCCAGGCCGGATTGATCTCGATGGGGCGCAGGACGAGGTAGAAGGTCCCGGTCGCGTTCCGGGTCGATGGATTGCTCAACCGGTAACGAACATACGTCACGGAGTTGCTGTCGATGACGCCGCGCGTGATGGCCTCGATGTCGAGCGTTAAGGAGCCCATATCCCAGTGCACCGAAGGGAGCGGCAGGTAATTCTCTTCCAGCCGCTGTTCGACACTCCTCGCGGAAAGCGCGGAGTGCAGCTTCTTCCCGTCGAACACGTACGGCATGATCATGGGCCCGGCGAAGAAGGGCTCCACGTTGCCGTACTCGTCCAGAAGACTTTCCTGATGATCGTCTGGGAGGCCTACGAGGGTCCAGTATACCTGGCGCCGATGAAGGGCTTCGGGGTACAGGCCGGCGGGTGATTTGGCGGCGGCGAGCTGATACAACGTCATCGGCGTTTCGGCGCGTGCGGCATCGCGCAGCGTCAGTTCGCGGATCTCAATGGGCTTCTTCCTCGCGCCTTCCAGCAGGTCGAGCCGGATGTAGCGCGCGTAGCGCGC
>CAYRPR010000102.1:0-6987 GCA_964425945.1 uncultured Verrucomicrobiota bacterium
CATGGAGATACTTCGCCCCTCATACGGAACAGGAGTACCCCCTTGCCGCACCGTATATTCAATGTAGACGAAGTGGCTGAATACCTGCACGTGTCGAAAGACACGATCGAGCGCCTGGTGCACCGGGATGAGATACCCTTTGAGCGACAGGGGGACCGCATTGTCTTCCGAAGAAAGGATATCGACGGCTGGGCTTCCACGCGCATCCTCGGCCTGTCGGAACACCAGTTGGAAGACTATCACAAGGGCAGTTCCGCCAAAGTTCACAACCTGTCCGCCGGGCACGCCATCGTATCCGAGCTGATTCAGCCGGATTGGATCCAGCCGGCCCTCACGTCCAAGACCAAGAGCTCCGTCATCCGCGACATGGTGGACCTGGCCGACCGGACGGCCCTGCTGGTCTATCGCGACGACCTGCTCAACAGCATTATCGAGCGGGAGAAGCTGTGCTCGACGGCGCTCGGAGGCGGCATCGCCCTCCTTCATCCGGGCACACAGCAACCCTATATGGCCGAGGATTCATTTATCGTTCTCGGCCGCGCCGTTCATCCCGTGCCGTTCGGTTCCCCTGACGGGACCACAACCGACCTCTTCTTCCTGCTCTGCTCGCAGGACGACCGCACCCACCTGCACGTCCTCGCGCGCGTTTGCATGATGTGCTACCAGACCAGCCTGCTTCTGCGATTGCGGGAAGCCGCCGACGCCGCGGAGATGCACCGCATCCTGGTCGAAGCCGAACAGGAAGTGATCCGCAAACTCTGACGGATCATGGGGCGGGCCTTCAGCCCTTCTTCGATTCTACGTATGCACGCTCCCGGGGCGCTGCCCCGGGCTGGTATGAATCGCGCCGTTGGCGCTCCGCCCGTCCAGCCGCTCTGAACCGGAAATCCGCACTACGGGACAAGGGCCGAAGGCCCGACCCATGAACTATCACGGCGAATGTATCGCCTCTTCCAACGCGCCGCGTATGTAATCGGTCATCGCCTCTTCATCCACGATCTGCGCGTCGGTCGTCCGCACACGCACCCGTTCTTTCTCAACGGGCGCGGCGTCATCCGACGGTTCCGCGCGATCGGCCCGGGACCAGTTGGCGCTGAAACCCAGCACAATATTCTGCGAATCGGTGGAAATCAGCTCCAACTTCAATCCGTTCAATTGCTCCCCCGCCCCGGTCCACGCCCGGTCGATGGACAATAGATAATGGGACATGTCGCGGTTGGGCAGACGTACCTGTGACGACATCAGCCGGATACCGCGCGCAGCCGCCAGTGTCTGACCATCCGGTCCCCACCAGTGCAGGTTTACATCTTCCAGCGCAATGTGCGCGTCCCGCCACATGGACGGTTTGGATGCGCCGGGCTTGGCGGGACGGTCCGCCGATGGTTCCTCCGGCGCGGCCTGTTTTTTCTCTCCGCCACCCACCGGAACGCCCAGGGCCGCCCATTGAGCGACACGCGCGCCCAATTCCGACAGCACGGCCGGTATCCATCGGCCCCGCTCGTCCCGGGACAAGGATACCGTGCCCGACTTCAAAACAATCCGATCGGCGGCCCGGCGTCCGGGTTGCAGAAGTCGGAGGAATGACCACCCGATCTCAACCCGTTCGAAGGAGATGCCCGGCATGCCCTCCTGCTCGATCGATTCGGAGCGCAATCCTTTCATGTGCAGGTTAAGCGCCAGATCCAGCCAGGTTTTCTCCAGCGTGATCGGCAGGTCCAGACGGGCATGTACCCGTTCCTGTACCGAATACCGGAACCCGGCCGTCCGCGAAATCGCCAGCGCGACCACATAGAGAATCACCAGCAGGACCAGGGTCGTGACGACGAAACGGAACGCCAGTCCCCGCCCCTCAGCCGCTTCCACCTCTTCCACCCGCACCTTGCGTCTGGCCGACATGGTTGATCCTCCGAGGGTTTATGCGCCGCCCGACAGTTCCTTCGATCGCCGCTGCGCGGCCAACACGGCTTCCACCAGCGCGTCGAACACCTTGTGATCATTCATCGCCTGAATGGCCGCCGCGGTCGTGCCGCCTTTTGAGGTCACCCGGGCGCGCAATTCCTCCGGCGGCTCCTCCGTCTCGATCACCATTCGCGCCGCGCCCAGCGCGGTCGCGGGAATGATCTCATCCACGATCTCATCATCAAGCCCCATCCGTTTCGCCGCTTCGCGCATGGCTTCCATCAGGTAGAACACATACGCCGGCCCGCTGCCGCTGACCGCCGTGATGGCGTCCATGTTCTTCTCCTCCACGCGCACGACCGATCCCGACGCGGCCAGCAGCGCCTGCGCCAGGTCCAGGTCCGCATCCGTCGCATGGCGTCCGCGGCAGATAGCCGCGACCCCGGCGCCGATCAGCGCCGGCGTGTTCGGCATCGCCCGCACCACCCGGATGTTCTCCCCCAGCGCCGCCTCGATGCGCCGCGTCGTGACGCCGGCGATGATCGATACAATCAAGTGCTCGGGTTTGACGGCGATCTTGATGATTTCCAGCACGTCATCCAGGTTCTGCGGCTTCACCGCCAGCACCACCACGTTCGCGCGGCGCACCGCCTCCGCGTTGCCCGACGCGCCCTCCACACCGTGCGCCACCCGGAAGAAGGCCACGCGCTCTTCGCGCACGTCGGTCACATACAGGGATCGCGCCGCGACTTCGCCGTGCCGCATGAGCCCGGTAATCAGCGCCTCGGTCATAGTCCCCGCGCCCAGAAATGAAATGCGCGCCTGATGGATGCTTAACGTCATGTGGATCTACTCTCGCTCGCCCATGATCGCCGTACCGATCCGGATCGTCGTCGCTCCTTCCTCAATCGCAATTTCATAATCGTGGGACATGCCCATCGACAACTCCCGCAACACCACGCCGCTCTGTGCGGCCGCCTCATCGCGCAGTTCGCGCAGTCGCGCGAAATGGGGACGCGCCTTTTCCGCCTCCTCCGCAAAAGGCGGAATGGTCATCAATCCCGCCACCTCCACATTCATAGCGGAATTTGACCGCTCAATCAATGACGGCAATTGATCGGGGGCTATGCCGAATTTGGAGCCCTCACCGGACACATTTACCTGCAGGAAGATCCGCGCACGACGACCGGCGTCCGAGCAGGCCTCATTGTACGCCTCCAACAGGCGTTCGGAGTCAATGGAATGCACCACGTCAAACAGCGGCGCCGCCTGCTTAACCTTGTTCGTCTGCAAGTGGCCGATCAGATGCCAGTGGAGATGGCCCGGGCATAGCGGGATCTTTGCGCGCGCCTCCTGGATGCGGCTCTCGCCGAACACGGTCAGACCGCAGGCGACCGCTTCCTCGATCCGCTCCGGGCCGTGCGTCTTCGACACGGTCACGAGTTGTACCTCGTCCTGCGCGCGCCCCGCCCGCGCGCAGGCGTCCGCGATGCGCTGTTGAACCAGCGCCAGCCGCTCCGCCATCGTATCGGGTATGGATAGTGCATCTGCCATGGTCTATCAGGTTAGAACAGGCGGCGGGGCGGGGCAAGGATCATCGGTCAGCGCAAACGCCCGGCGGGGGCGCCTAACGGGGAAAAGGCA
Source organism: uncultured Verrucomicrobiota bacterium (assembly GCA_964425945.1). GTDB lineage: Bacteria > Verrucomicrobiota > Kiritimatiellia > SLAD01 > SLAD01 > CAYRPR01. Next base: position 3,544 of record CAYRPR010000102.1, read on the forward strand.
TTGCGGACTTGTTTAAGTCCGCAATGCCTCTCTGGACGGTAATGCGCTACGGCAGGATGATATGGTATCGGAAATACTCCGAGAGCACACCGTTCGTAATGGGAACATGGAACAGGCCGCCGGTGCCGGGAAACGGCTCCGCCTGCATGGGCGCCCAGATGCCATCCACCAGGTTGGTCGCGCGATCCGTCCGGTACAAGCGAAACGGGGACGTGACGAAGGATATCTCGTTGCTCTCGCCGCGCGCGATATGGACGACGGACGGGAAACTGTTGCTCGACAACGGATCCGTGTCGGCGATGTATTCATCCGACACAGTGTACGTATCTCCATCCAGGTCCTGCAACTCGTCATACCCGCCCGGCACCAGGCCGTGGTCCAACTCCCAGAAATCGTCGATGCCGTTGCAACCGGTGTCCGGAAGCGACCGGATAATCTGCCCGCGGATTTCTCCGGGCGGATAGGTCGGCGAATGGATGTTGACGTAATACTGTTCCCGGAACAGCTCGATGACCTGCTGCTCCGTCAGGTTGGTGGAACCCGTGATGGGGCTCAACAGCGGGAGCTGGATCACCGGCGCGGCGCCGACGCCCCGCGCCGCGGGTCCGTGAATGTGGGCATTTGATGTATTCGTCACCGTATGCTCGATGTGATAGACCAGCTGGGTCGTCGCCGGCGTGAACAGGAACACGCCCAGCCCGCGCGCCTGGGTGGTGATCGGCCCGGGATTCTCCTGTTCCCGCCCTTCCAGCACGCAATGCAGGCGCGCCGATGGCAGGATCTGCCCGCGCACCGCGCCGTCCGGGAAGGCCGCGTTGTGCACGTTCACATACCAAAGCCCCGCGCGCAGATCCGCATCCTGCGCGGGCGTCAGGGTCAGGCACTCGATGATGGGACTGAGCGGCGCGTTGAACTCGAAGATCACGCCGGCGATGCCGCCGGTGCCCGCCGGTCCGTGGATGTGCGCCGCCGTCGCGTCCGCCACATCGTGATGAATCTCCAGCCGCAGGATCCGGTTCTCGCAATCATAGGCGAACAAGCCGACGCCGGAGAATGCGTTTGTCACCGGCGGCACCTCGTTCGCACCGCCCAGAATCGCCGAATGCGTGTATGCAGGCGCCGGATCGATCTCCAGGATCTGGCCGCGGATCTCGCCCGGCCCGTGCGTAGGCGAGTGCACGTTCACATAATACAATCCGGCCACCAGGTTCTGCTCCTGCTCAGCCGTCAACGCGGTCGATCCTGTGATGGGACTGGCACCGCCGCCGAAATCCACCACGATACCGGCGGGCACGCCGGGCGAAGCCGGACCGTGAATATGCGCGGCGACCGCATTCTCGACGCTGTGTTCCACGCGCCAGGACAGGGTGCGCGTCGGGTAATCGTACGAGAAGATACCGGTCCCCGTGGCGGGCGTCGCGATCGGCGGCGTTTCCTGCCGCCCCTGTAGCGTGGTATGGAAGCGATCCCCGGACAGAATCTGCCCCCGGATCGTGCCGGCCGGATCAGTCGGGTTGTGTATATTAATGTAATAGAGCCCGTTTAATAGATGCGCCTCCTGCGCCGGCGTCAGCACGCGCCGCCCCTGGATCGGATTCGCCGGACCACCCATGTCGAATACGATACCGGCCGGCGTGCCCGGCGCCGCCGGACCGTGGATATGCACCGCGGTCATGTCATCCACATTGTGCTCTACGAACCACTGTAACAGGCGCGAGTCGCGATCGTACTGAAGAATCGCCGTGCCGCTGAAATCGTTCGTCTTCGGCGGCGTTTCCTGGTCCGGCGTGATCGCCGCCGTCATCGTCGCGCGCAATCTCGGCTCAGCGGCGAGTATCTGTCCGCGCAGGACGCCCGCCGGATAGGTCGTCGAGTGCACATTGATGTACAGCCGCCCCTTGAACAGGTTCAGTTCATCCGCCGCCGTGAACACAACAGACCCCGCTATCGGACTGGTGGCACTGCTCAGCGTATAGATCGGGGGCGCCGCGATACCCTCCACCGCCGGACCATGGATATGCGCCACCGTCGGTTCGCCCACATCATGTTCAATCCGATAGGTCAACTCACGCGTGACATGATCGTAGAGGAACAAACCGGCGCCGGTTTCGTTCACGGTGCGCGGCGGCGTTTCGGATCGGCCGATCAGATGCGTGACGAATTCATCGTCAGGCCGGATCTGTCCCCGGATCGCTCCGCCCGGTTCGGCGGAACTATGCACATTGACATACCACAGCCCGCGTAACAATTGATCGGCCTCCAGCGGCGAAATGACAACCGTCCCCGCGATCGGATTGGTCGGAAAACCGAAGTTGATGATGATATCGGCATTGGTCCCGACGCCCGCCGGACCATGGATATGGGCCATCGTGGCATTCGTAACATCGTGCTGTATGAAATATTTCAGCCGGCCCGATGGTCGATCGAGAGAGAACAAGCCGATTCCGGAGAAGTTGTTCGCCGCCGGCGGAACTTCCTGCCCCGGCTCCAGCCGTGCCGTGTGCGTGACGGGCGGCAGGGGATCGATCGGCTCCACCTGACCCCGGATCGCGCCGTCGGGGAATGTAGGCGAATGAACATTGATGTAAAGATGCTCGATCTTGAACGCGGCCTCCTGCGAGGCATTCAGGACCGCGCTACCCCGTATCGGATTGGCGCCGCTTCCCAGATCGATTTGTATTCCCGCGTTTTCCCCGAGCGGCGCGAAACCGTGGATATGCGCGGCATTGGCATTGGTCACATCGTGTACCACGAAGTAATCCAATGTGCGATCCGAGCGATCGTAGGAGAACAGACCGATACCGAAAAAGTCGTTGGCGGCGGGCGGCACCTCCTCGTCGCCGGCCAACGCCGCGCCGAAATGATCGTCCACGACGATCTGTCCGCGGATCGCGCCGCCGCCGAACGCCGGATTGTGCACATTGACGTAGTACAATCCGGCCAGCAGTTCATTCTCCTGCTGAACCGTCAGGACGAACTGCGTTTCCACCCGCATCGCCGTGGGCAGGGTGATGACGATACCTGCGATCCCACCGGTTCCTGCCGGGCCGTGAATGTGCGCGGCATTGGCGTTCGTGACGTCGTGGATCATGAACATGTTCAGCGTGCGCGTGGACCGGTCATAGGCAAAGGCCGCCGCCCCGACGAAATCGTTGGTGACGGGCGGAACCTCGGATTCGGGCAACAGCCGCGCCGTATGCGTGATCCGCTCGCCGGGATGGACCTCCGGCCGCTCATATCCAACGATCAGCACCGGCCGGTTGGCGACGGTGGCATGTTCGCGCGAGTGGAATCCCTTGGCTGCGCCCAGCGAGACTTCATTGCCGATCAACATCCAGCCGTGAAAAGTCGTATCGCCGTTGATGACCGATTGAACGAAGGCCGTGAGCCCGGTCGAACTCCAATCGTAGAACCCCTCGCCGACGACCGACGTGGTCGCCAATG
>CAYRPR010000103.1:0-6966 GCA_964425945.1 uncultured Verrucomicrobiota bacterium
TTCGACGGCTGGCTGGCGCGCAGGCTGAACGCCGTCAGCGTGTGGGGCGCGATCTGCACGACTCGCTGGGACAGAAGCTGACCGGCGCCGTTTTCCTGAGCCGCTCGTTATTGCAGGAGGCGGAGGAAACCGACGCGCCGGGTATCGAACACCTGCGGAAGATGAACGACACGCTCAAGAGCGCCGTGTCTGAAGTGCGGCAAATGGCTCGGGGACTCGCCCCCGTCGCGTTGGGCGGGGAAAACCTCGGCGAGGCGCTCGCGCATATGGCCGGTGAGATGAGCGATCTATACAATGTGCCCTGTGAAGTGGATTTGACCGGTGAATTGCCGGATCTCGAGCCCGGCGCGATGGAGCATCTGTACCTGATTGCGCAGGAGGCCGTGCACAACGCCGCGCGCCATGCCGACGCCGAGCTGATACGCGTATCCTTGTCGAAATCAGGAGGCGGCTGGGAGCTGGTCGTGGAGGATGACGGCAAGGGCCTTCCCGCGGAAGCCCAGCAGGGGAATGGGATGGGCTTGCGCATCATGAAGCTGCGCGCCCATATGATCGGCGCCGATTGGCGCATCGAATCCCGCCCCGGCGGCGGCACGCGTATACTGTGTAAAATGTGAACCACAGAGGACACAGAGGTTCGCCGAGGTATTTCTGAGATTCTCCACTGCCCTCTGTGATCCTCCGTGTACTCTGCGGTTGATTCTTTTTTTCGTGTATTTCGTGTGTTTCGTGGGCTAACATGATCGCGTTATGAAAGCCGATTCACAGAACCCGGCGCGCGTGCTGGTGGTGGAGGACCATGCCATCGTGCGGCACGGCATGGGCGTATTGCTCGCCCGCGCGCCCGACCTGATCATGTGCGGCGAGGCCGGCACGTATGAAGAGGGCGTGCAGGCCGCCATGAGTCTGAGACCCGATGTGACCGTCATCGATATCATCCTCAAGGACCGTAACGGGCTCGAACTGATTCACGAACTGCGCGACAAGGGCTATGCCGGGAAGATCCTCGTGCTGTCCATGCACGACGAACAGACGCACGCGGAGAAAGCCTTGCGGGCCGGTGCGCAGGGCTATGTCATGAAAGAGGACGCCGACGAGTTGCTGGTGGACGCTTTGCGCACGGTGCTCAAGGGCGAGATGTACATCAGTCCCGACATCTCCGCGCGCATGTTGCGGTCTTATATCGAGGGCGAAGATATCGAGGGTACCGGTATCGATAGTCTGACCGAACGTGAGAAAGAAATTTTCGAGGCGATGGGACGGGGCCTGACGACGCGCAAGATTGCGGAGCAATTCGGTTTGAGCGCGCGCACGGTGGAAGTGCATCGCGCGCGGATCAAGAAGAAGATGCAGTGCGAGGACGCCGCGCAGTTATTGCGCGAAGCGGTGAAGTGGGTCGAATCCGGCGCGGGCAGATAGGAGCCCACGAAACACACGAAAAGCGCGAAAGGTTTGAACCGCAGAGGGGGTGCGGAGGAAGTGTTCTTTAATTTACAACCAGTTGAATCACAGCACAATGCGATTGACTTCCGCCCCATTCTGCCCAACCGTGAACCGTGAACCCGGAACCTTGAACCCCCTCAATACGTATTGACACGTACTCGGCCTAGGGGTATCCTCATAATTAGATGACAGGGGAAGCATGTGAGAAGCTTAACTTTTGTCTGGACTTCATGTATGGTTTAAACGATAAACGTATCAACACAGAAGGGCAACGTGTCATGAAAAGAATCATCCTAAGTGTGCTCGCGGTTGTATGCTCGACCGCTCTGGTCGAAGCCCAGCAAGTCCTCAGCCGCAACGCCGTGGGCTATGTGCAGGTGGACGTCTTGTCAAACAACGTTGTATTGGCATCGCTTCCATTCAACTCGCTGAGTGGAGGCGACTACACAATAGCAGAGATTATGGGGAATCAATTGGTTGGGGGAGCGACATTTGGAACGTCAGATAATGTCATCAAGTGGGATCCCGTGTCCCAGACATACCTTTTCTTCTGGAAGAATTTGGGGGGTGAGTGGCGACAATTCCCGCAGGGCTTCCAGACTACAAATACTCTGATTCCCGGCGAGGGTTTCTTTATTCTTAACAAGAGAGCGACAAATCAGACGGTATTTCTCATGGGCGAGGTGCCAGACTCACTCACTTTGCCATCCGCTGCGGTTAATGTCATTGAAGGGGTACAACTTATTTCATATTCGTATCCCGCTGAGATCGGAATTAACGATACGACGCTGATTGACGATGCCAAGCGAGGCGCAACATTTGGCGTTTCGGACAATCTTGTTACGTGGGATCCGGTAACAAAAGCATATTCATTTTACTGGTTGCCGCTTGGGACTAATACATGGCGCAAGTTCCCGTTGGGTGTTCCCACGACAGATATCATAAAGCCAGGTGAGGCCGTCTTTTATATTAGAAAGGATGCGAGCCCATTTGTATGGACAGAAAGTAAGCCGTATACTTGGCCCGAATAGTTTTCGTTCCTTGGATATCTAGCAAGAAGGAGAGTAATATGATCATAAGAAAACTCGTTGTAGTGGGAGTCATTTCGTTATCACTCTGTGGTAGTGGCGTCGGGCAGACACCGGACACACTGATTTGGTTTAACCCTGGAGCACCCGACCTATTTGGACCAGATGGGAGTTTTTTGCCCGGTACGCCTGACGATCCGACTGTGGGCGCATTGGTTCAGCTTCTGCGCACAGGCGGGGTGATTTCCGATCCCGAATGGAACATGGGACCAAACTTCGAGGATACAGATGGTGCCACTGGGACAGATGTGGCGATTTTTTTCTCGTATGTTGGCAAGGGGGCAGTGGGAGATGGCTCTGTTAGCGATACGGAAACTTTCCCAAACTTGGTGATTACGGGGAGCACAAGTGTATTCGTTCGGGTATGGGATCGTCCCTCAAGCGACGGGTTGGGTAACCTCCCGGTCCCCATTGATTACAGCACCAATGCGGCGGTTGTCGCGGCCTATGCGTTGATGTTTCCGGAGATTCTTACAACTGCCGGAGCGTTCTATTGGAATGGACACGTACAGTTGGCTAATGCGGATCCCATTGGTGGACCATTCTACCAGTATCAAATAGCCGGGATCGACTCCGACGACTGGATCTTCCTAGCGATTCCGGAGCCGTCGACGTATCTCATGATCGTGCTCGGCATGGGCTTGCTCGGTTATCGCCGCTTCCGCAGTCGGCTTCTCAACCGATAAGGTGGAATATACGGACCTTCAAGAGGGCGTCCTGTTTCGGGACGCCCTCTTTGTCTTTGCTAATCATCGCCTGCTCGGTTATCCTGCCGTCCCGAAGATGAAATGAGAGTGGCCTTGGAGCATTTTAAGCAAAACTGTAGCCGCGTTCGCCGAGCGCGGCGCCCCATGTGCGTGGTCAATGCCTGCGGCTGGTCCTCCTTCGTCGGACACAGCCGCGCTCCGAAGCCCTTCTCGTCAACCAGACGAGGGTCATTTCCAATCATTTCAAACCCATCCGTGTCTATCCGTGTTCATCCGTGGTTCGCCTCTTCTTAAACGTCCCCCATGCGCAAACCACCTGTCCAACCCCCAGCCCAAGCGACCGACACGGGTCACCACGTGTTGATCGGCGGCCTGTTCGCCCTGATCGCGTTTGTGGTTTATTACCTGACCCTGTCCCGCGGCCCGTTCCCCGGCGTATCGGCTCAACTGCTGGCCCAGCACGCGGGGCTCGACCCTCTGCCGGCGCTGGCGAATCCGGTCTGGGGCGTGCTCGTTCGCTTTGTGGACGGGCTGGGTGTTTCCACGCTGGCTTTCAAGATGAACCTGCTGAGCGCGGTGTTCGGCGCGGGCAGTGTGTGGCTCATTTATCTTATTACGACGGGCATCCCGCATAACCGCACGTCGGAAGAGGTGGAGATACAGTTTCCCCGCCGCCGCATCGCGATGATCTCGGGCGGTACGGCGGCGCTGGCGCTGGCGTTCTGCACGCCGTTCTGGATCGTCTCCACCCGCGCGCATCCTTTGGCGTTCGATGTGTTCTTTCTCCTCTTCGCGATCTATCTCGTCATGCGATTCCACGCGACACGCCGGGTCGGCTTGCTCTACCTCGCCGCGCTGTTGTTCGGCGTCGGGATGATCGAATCCGAATCCTTCGTGATCGTGGCGCCGTTCGCGCTGGGTTTCTCGCTCTACTCCCTGTGGCGCGGCGACCAGTTGAACGCCCGGGTCGTGGGCATCGGCGCGTTCTGCTTCCTGCTCGGCTACTCCCTCTACCTCGTCCTGGCCTGGCGTCTCTGGAACAGTCCCGAGGCGGAGTGGATCGAACTACAGCACTATTTCCAGGCGATCTGGGTGTACTGGCGCGAGCATTATCGCATGCTGACGCGAACCATATCCCAGTTGGGCTGGCTGATGATCTTCCTGATTGTGATCCTGCCCTGGATCATTGTCATTGCCGTGCCCAAACGCGTGCTCGAACAGCGGCCGTCGGTGGTCGGGTCGTATTTGTTGCACGGCGTGCTGTTTCTGCTGGGGCTGGCGATCCTGTTTGATTTCCCGCTCGCGCCCTGGCCGCTGTTGGGGCCGCGCCTGTTGGTGACCCCGTACGCGCTGGTGGCGGTCTGGTTCGGCTATCTCGCCGGGTACTGGTATATCCTCACGTCGCGCCGGCGCCGTTCCATGGCCGAATCGGCGGCGGCCGCGCTGTTGGCCCTGCACCGGGCGCTGGTGCCGGTCCTGGCGGCCTTGCTGATCTGGGCGGCCGTGCGCAATCTGTCGACGGCGGACGGCCGGCTGAGCGAACCCGTCAATCGCTTTGCCGGCGAAACGGCGGAACAACTGCAGGGGCATGACTGGTTGATCTCCGGTGGGGCCATCGATCCGAACATCCTGCTGGCGGCGCACGATCGCGGAATGGATCTGACGGTGCTGAATCCCGCCTCCGGGCGCGTGGCGGCGTATCAGAAATACGTCGCCTCGTTATTCGAGTCGCCCCGGCTGAAAGGGCTGGCCCACGTCGGGCTGGCGCCGCTGGTGCATGAATGGCTGACGACCGATCCGGACGCGCACGACCGGATGGCCGTGCTGGTCAATCCGGATATCTGGGTCGCGTCCGGTTTCGATCCGGTACCGTCCATCACGCTGTTTGTCGCCGGGCCGGGCGACGCACCGCCGGATCCGCAGTCGCTGATGGACGCGCATCGCCGTTTCTGGCGGGAACTGCAGGAAGTCGCCGCGGTGCGCGCGCCGCGGCGTCACTTCGTCGAACCGTATCTTGCATGGGTTCGCGCCCATGCGGCCAAGGTCGCCAACAATCTGGGCGTATGGATGGAAGACGCGGGTCGCGAGGATTTCGCCTTCGAGGCGTATCAGGAGGCGCGCCGATTGGACCGGGACAATATCAGCGCCCTGTTGAACGGGGTGTATCTGGCCGCGCGCATGGATTTGCCGGAGGCCGATGCGTGGCAGGCGGAACTCGACGGCTGGCTGGCCCGGCGTCGTCAACCGCTGGTCCTGTGGTCGCTGGGGCATCATTTCGGTTATGTCCGGTCGCCGGAAGCCTATGCCGATCGCGGAATGGCTTGGGCGATGTCGGGTCGGGCGCAGGCGTCGCTTCGCGAGATCCAGCGCGCGGCTCAACTGGTCGACGATCAACCGACCCTGCAGAATATCCTGATCTCGCTGTATGTGGCTCAGGACCGCTTTGAGGAGGGCGCGGCGCTGCTTCAGGAGCGGCTGGAACGGAATCCGCTGGACCGGGGTGCGTTGCTGGGCATGGTGCGTTTGTCGGCGGATCGCGGCGATTTCGATTCGGCGCGCGGGTATCTCGGCCGGCTCCGCGAAACCGGGGCGTCGGACCTCCAGGCGGACATGGAGGAGGCTTTCCTTGAGATCCTGTCCGGGAACATTCTTCGGGCCAAGGAGCTGTTGATGGACCTGGCCAAGGCGGAGCCGGACAACGTGCGCGTCTGGGCCGCGCTGGCGTTGATCGCGTCGCAGGACGCGGATCGCCCGCTCGCCGAGCGGGCGATGGACCGGTTGCAGAAGGCGGGCGCGGTGGACGCGGATGTGTTTTATGCGATGGCGCAGGTTCATGTGATGCAGAGCCAGTATGACATCGCCCAGATGTATCTCGACCGGATTCTGCGCGCCAATCCCCAGCATCTGCTCGCGCAGGAAATGATGTTGCGGTTGGATATGTATTACTCGCGGCGCGATCAGGCCCAGCGCCGGGTGGAGTCGATCCTGCATCAGGATTCGCGGCATGCGTTTGCGAATTTCGTGCTGGGCACGATGCAGTACGCGCGCGGGGATTATCTGCTGGCCGAATCATCCTTCCGGGTGAGTCTGGAGGAGGCGCCCGGCCGCGAGGCGGCGATCAATCTGGCGTGGGTGCTCCAGCATCGCGGCGCCCATGCCGAGGCGTTGGAATACGCGCGGAAGGCGGTGGAGTGGGCGCCGACCCATTCCGCCGCGTGGCATACCCTCGGGCTGGTCCTGGTCCGTCTGGATCGTCTCGACGAAGCGGACAAGGCCTTGCGGGAGGCGTTGAGTCTGAACCCGGAGAATCTCTATGCCCACTGTTACATGGGGTTCCTGTACGAACGTCGCGGCATGAAGGACCAGGCCATCGAGTTACTGGACGAGGTGCTCCAGAAATCCTCGCTCCTCATGCCGGAAATCGTCGACGAAGCCCGCAACGCCCTCAACCGCCTGCGCCGGGAGGAGTGAGACCGGCGCGGATGGCGATGGCGATGTACGCCGGGCTTTGGAAAAGAGGGTACGAAGGAATATGGGCGATACTGGGCTCGAACCAGTGACCTCGTGCATGTGAGGCACGCGCTCTGACCAACTGAGCTAATCGCCCGAAAGACAATCCCAAGCCTATGCATTATCCGGCCAATGTCAAGCGGATGGCCGTTCGGCGGGCTTGGATGGCGGATAGAAGCCGTTGAGGATGGATAGGGGCGCAAGGTGCACGGGCTGGA
>CAYRPR010000104.1:0-6948 GCA_964425945.1 uncultured Verrucomicrobiota bacterium
GCACGGACAAGGCCCAATTCTACCTGTTGTCGGAGGACCATCGCCTGAAGGGTGTGGTCCTGCTGAAGGATCTCAGCCGTCTCCTGTCGCGGCGGGAGGGGCTGGACCAGGTCCTGCTGGCGGAGGATCTTGCCCAGGAGGGGGTGCCGGTATGCTATCCGGATGAGAATCTGAGCCAGGCGCTCGTCAAGCTGGATCGTTCCGGTCTGGCGGAATTGCCGGTGGTCCAGCGCGAGACGTCGCGCATGATCGGCGTTCTGCACTACGCCGATGTGTTGTCCGTGTACAACAATGAGATACTGAAACGCGATACCGCGGAGGTGTTGGCGTCGCGCATGGCGGTTTCGGAGACGGATCAACGGGTGGCCGTTCTGCCGGGCCTGTCGATCATGGAGTGGGATCCGCCCCGGAGCTATGTCGGCAAGACGCTGGCGGAATGTCAGTTGCCTTCGCGATACCATGTGCGCGTCCTGCTGGTGAAGAAGAAACAGCGCGATCTGCTGGATGCCGAACTCGTGCCTCAGTCGCCCGGCGGCGATTATGTGATCGAATATGGCGACACGTTGTTGGTGTATGGCCGGGACGAGGACCTGGATCGGCTGGCGTAATTCCTGATCGTCCTCGTCCTCCTCCTCGTACTCGAACCGAGCACGAGGAGGGGGACGATTACGTTTTACGGTCCCGCGAGGATATCGATCAACTGATCGCGATCTTTGGCCTGCAATAGTTTTTCGCGCACCGAGGGATCGTTCAGTTGCCGGCTGATCTCCGCGAGGAACTGGATGTGGGGTCCGGTGCGATTGACGGGCGAAAGGGTCATGATGAAGATGATCGAGGGCTGGCCGTCCAGCGCCTGAAAATCAATGCCCTCCTTCTTGAGGGCGATCGCGACGACCATGCTGTCCACCGTGTCCGTCTTTCCGTGCGGGATGGCAATGCCGTTCTGCATGCCGGTGGACATCTTCTTTTCGCGCTCGACGATGGCTTTAACCGCGGCCTTGCGGTTGGTCACCTTGCCGGCGGAGACGAGCAGATCGATCATCTCCTCCATGATCTCGTCTTTCGTCGTCCCCTTGAGTTCCAGGGAGACGCAATCCCGCGTCAGTATTTTGCGAATATTCATGACCTCTCATCCGATATCGAAAGCGGAAATAATGTCGATCCTGCCTATCCGGGTCAATATCGGTTTCAGGTATTTTTCCGCGTGCCCGGTGCGGCCCCCGGAAGGAGCGTGATAAATGTGTTGCATAATCAAGGCGGTTTGTTATTAGAAATTTGGCCCCCCGTATTTACTGAGGCGAAACATGGAAGGCACCGGTTTAATGCAAAAGACAATCAATCATCTGATACAGCTGCAGGAATTGGTCATCGCGCGGGCGGAGCAGGAGGCCGCCCAGGACACCGCCAAACTCTCCCATCTGGACGAAGCCATTGACGCCATGCTCCAGGAATTGCCGTACGATGTGCGCACGCAGTTTCAGCGTCTCGAGAAGCGCGGCGTGATCGCCATTGTTCCGATTTCCAACCACAAGGTCTGTTCGGCCTGCGGCATGGCGCTGCCCGTCAGCTTCGTGCAGGCCGTGAGATCGGCCGACAAGATTCACTTGTGTCCGAACTGCGCGCGCATGCTTTTCTATCCGTTGTCCCAGCCCCGCCACATGGGGGGGGGGCGGCACAAGCGCCGCGAACCGCCGAAGGTCGGCATCGAGCGGTTCAGTTCGCCGGAGCTGATGGTGCCGGAACTGGCTTCCGCCGACCGGGACGAGGTGATCGGTGAGTTGTGCCACCTGCTGGAGGAAAAGCATTTCGTGGACAACGGCCAGCGGCTGATGGAAGAGTCGCTGAAGCGCGAGGCCATCGTCAGTACGGCGGTGGATCATGGCCTGGCGTTCCCGCACGTGCGCGGCGTGGAGGGCGGCGGATTGACGTTGGCGCTCGGCCTGAACAAGAAGGGCATCAAGTTCGGCGGCAATACGCGCACCTTGACGCGGATCGTGTTCTTCATGGTGATCCCGACGGCCGCCAGCGCGTTCTATCTCAAGCTCCTGTCGGGCCTGACCCAGACCTTCCGGAACGAGGATGCGCGCGACAAGCTGTTCGCCGCCGATACGCCCGAGGCCCTCTGGAAGGCCCTGCTCAAGACCACGAAGTCCACGATCCAGTAACCGGTCGATCCGTGCCCTCGAAACGTTTGCACGCGCTCCGCCGGGCGCTGAAACAGGCGGGCGATCCGGACGACGCCCGGTTCCTGCAACGGTTTTTCAAGACCGGACCGGGCGGGTACGCGGAAGGCGACCGGTTTATCGGCGTGCGCGTGCCCCGGATCCGCGCCCTCGTCCAGCCGTATGTTGACTTGCCGATTTCCGATGTTCGGGTCCTGCTGACGTCACCCCTGCACGAGGAGCGCCTGCTGGCGTTGTTGCTTCTGGTCCGACAGTATCAGCGCGGCGATGATCGGGCCCGGCGGGCCATCTACCAGCTGTACCTGTTTCGCACGCGACACATCAACAACTGGGATCTGGTCGATCTATCCGCGGAACATATAGTCGGCGCTTATTTGCGGGAGCGCAGTCGGAAGCCGCTCTATCGACTGGCGCGTTCGCGCAACTTGTGGGAGCGCCGCATCGCCGTGCTGGCGACGTTTCACTTCATCAAGCGTAACGATTTTGACGACCTTCTGGCGTTGGCCGAACGATTGTTGGGCGATCACGAAGATCTGATTCACAAGGCCGTGGGCTGGATGCTGCGGGAGGTGGGGAAACGGGACCTGGCCGTCGAGGAAGCCTTCTTGAGACGCCATGGCCGGGTGATGCCGCGGACCATGCTCCGCTACGCCATCGAGCGGTTTCCCGAGAAGAAGCGGCGCGCCTATCTGGCCGGCACGGCCGCCGCCCCATGATGGCGGGCGGACTGGTGGAAGTCCGCCAGCGCCCTTTCCCGGCAGGGCCCACACTTTAATAAGTGTGGGCCCTGCGGTTATTCATCCACTTTGCGTTGAATAGTCCGGCCGCCGGGGCGTCCAAACAGAAGACGAAAACGACTGGCGATTTGAGCAGACCGGAGTAGCTTGGATGCGGGAGTACGGACCATGAATGCGGCAGTATCACGGATTCTGTGCGGGGCCCTGCTGTTGTGGGGGGCGGCCGACCGCGTATCCGCCGGGGAAATCAGCGTGGGTGATCCCCTCGAACGCGTTTACGAAGTCCTCGGCTCGCCGGACGGCTACATGCAGATCGAGGATCGCGAGTGGGTCTACTACGACCGCGGCAAGATCACGGCGCGGGAAGGCGTGGTCGAATCCGTGTCGCTTGTGTCGCAGGATGAGGCCGATCGTGTCCGGGCCCGCGACGAAGCGGACTGGCGCGCCCTGCAGGCCCGCCGCGCGGCCCGCATCCGGGAAGGCGAGCATATCCGGAATCAAGTGCTTGCGGATCCGCAATTCCTGTCCCTGTCCGCCGCCCGGCGCGTAGCCTATTGGGAGGCGTTCCAACAGCAGCATCCCGAGGTGAATATCGAGGGCGTGTACCAGGCCGCGCGCCGCGAATACCAGCGGGAACAGGAGCAACAGCGCCTGGCCGCGGCGGAACAGCGTCGCCTGATGGAACTCGAAGCGCGCGTGCGCGAAGCCGAACAACGGGCCCGTGATGCGGAATACCGAGCCGCGGGCCCTCGCGTGAACTACTACTATCCGGCCCCCGTCGTCGTGCGAACGCAACCGGTAATCGTGTATCCCGTCACACCGGTCGCGCACAAGGTGGCGTATCCGGGTATCCGCGCCAGCTACGGATACTACACGGGCGGCCGGACCTATGGCACGTGGGGTGGCTCAACCATCCGCCACCGGCACGTCCATCAGGGTTACTCCGTGCGCGTGGCGTTCTGACCCGTGGACAGGATATCCATCACGGCGAATTCCCGTTCCGTATCCGCGCGGATGACGGCGGCGGCGGTTTCCGGATCGTGATCGAAACACAGCATGATCCGTTCATCGGCGATACGTTTCAACCATTCCCGCTTCCAGGCGCGCGTCTGCAGGGGAAATGTATCGTAGGCGGTCTGGAACACCATCCGCAGATGGTGACGCGAAGGGCAGACATCTCCGGCGAACACGAGTGTGGATGTGGCCGGAACGGCGCCGGAGCCGGGATGATCCATGCGGAGCGGGTCGTCGTGAATCAGCACGACACAATGCCCGCGTGTGTGCCCGCCGCTTTGAATCAGGCGGATGCCGGGAAGCACTTCCGTGTCCGCGCCGCTGATGAGCTGCAGTCGCGATTCCATCTGCCGCAACGGCGCCAGGGTCTCGGCCGGATACGATTTGTAGAGGAGGGGATTGCCGGACACGGCGTCCCACCATTCCTGTTCGTGCACGATGTGCACCGCCCGCGGAAAGCTGGGCGCGATTCCGCCCTGTCCGTCGGGCCGTCCGGCGCCGCCCGCATGATCCCAGTGCAGGTGGGTGAAGATTACAAAATCGATGGCGTCCAGCCCGGTCCCGCGCGCCGCCAGGGCTTCTTCCAGCGGCCAGCCGCCGCCCAAGCCGTGCAGGGACCGCTCCTTGTCGCTGAATTTGTGCGCGGATCCGCACCCCGTATCGATCAGGCCGCGTCGCCCGTCGTTCAACTCCACAAGCAGGACATTGGCGCTCTGCGCGATGCGATTACGCTCGTCGGCGGGCGTTAGTTTGGACCAGATTGGTTTGGGCACCAGCCCGAACATGGAGCCGCCGTCGGACCGGAATGTCGATGCGATGAGGGGTGTAATTATCATGGCCAGTTGCCTGTTAGCGTCCGAGATGGTATGTATAATCGGGTATGAGCATTCAATCCAACCTTTATTATCCCGGGGTGTCACATGGTCAGCGCGCGTGAAAAGAGGGGGCGGTCGGGCTGTTACTGGGTCTTGACGACCTTTCTCGCGCTGTTCCTGCTGGCCAGCCTGGCCGTGAATCTGGGGTTGCTCGCCGGGATGACGTCCAAAGGGGTCAAACTCAGCGCGCACGACGAATGGCCGGAAGATGAATACCCCCATTTCACCGACCGGTGGTCCTATGGCGATGGGGACGCGGTTGCGGTTCGCATTCCGGTTCAGGGCGTGATCTTGCGCGAGGTGGACGGCGGATTCCTGATGCCCCGCGTGGACATGGTCCAGTCGATCATCCATCAGATTCGCGCCGCGCGCAACGACGATGCGGTGCGCGCGATCATTCTCGAGGTGGATTCCCCCGGCGGCGCGGTAACGCCGACCGATGAGATCTACCACGCGCTGATGGAGTTCAAGCGCAGTGACGAGGATCGCCGCGTGGTGGTCTTCACCAAGGACCTGGCTGCTTCGGGCGGCTACTACGTATCGCTGGCCGGCGACTGGATCATCGCGGAACCGACGGCGATCGTCGGATCGATCGGCATCATCCTGCAAACGCTCAACTGGCGCGAACTGAGCGAACGGATTGGTATCCGCGATACAACGATCACATCCGGCGACAACAAGGACCTGCTGAACCCCTTCCGCGAGGTGTCGGACGACCAGATGGCCCTGCTGCAGAATCTGGTCGATTCGATGCACCGGCGATTCCGCGGCATTGTCCAGGAGCACCGCGGCCTGCCGGACGAGGTGCTCGACCGGGTGGCGGACGGACGCATCTTCACTTCGGCTGACGCGTTGACGGAGAACCTGATCGACGAGATCGGGTACTGGGACGACGTCGTCGCGCGAACGGCGGAGGTCCTGGGCGTCGAGTCGGTTCGCGTCGTGCGGTACGAGCGGCGTACGGAGTTCTGGGATTGGTTCATGCGGGTGCGCAGTCCCTTGCAGTGGAAACCGTGGATGGATCTCGATACGCCGCGTTTGATGTACTTGTGGCGTCCGTAAGCGAGGCGGGGTGGTATGAGATGGGCGTCGGCCATTTCTATGGAGCAGGACATCCGTGCGACGCGACCTGCAGGGGGCGGCGCCGGATCTGACCCTCCTGTTCGTGTCGCCGCATTTTCGCGCGCAGTATCCGCGCATCGCCCCGCTGATCCGGGAGTACCTGCCGGGGTCGTGCCTCGTGGGCTGTTCCGCGCAGGGCGTCATCGGCGACGGGCACGAAGTGGAGGACGGACCGGCGATCAGCCTGACCTGCGCCGTACTGCCGGGCGTGGAGATACGCGCGATCCATGCCGACGGCTCGAACTGGCCGGACGACGATGCGGCGCCCGAGGCATGGTCGGACCTGTTCGGCATGGTGCGGCCCGAACCGTTCACGCATTTCATTATTCTGGCGGACCCGTTTTCGATCAATCCGGAGGATCTGCTGGCCGGGTTGGACTATGCGTTTCCGTCGGGCGCGAAAATCGGCGGCCTGGCCAGCGGGGCCCAGCATGCGCGCGAGAATGCTCTGTTTCTGCAGGGCGAGTTGCATGCCAGCGGGCTGATCGCCGTCGCCCTGTCGGGCAATATCGCCGTCGACACGATCGTCGCGCAGGGGTGCCGGCCCGTCGGAAGGCCCGTGCCGATCACGCGATGCCAGCAGAACATGCTGGTTGAGATCGACGGCAAACCTCCGCTGCAATTCATCGACGAAATGTCCCGGACCCTGTCGGAATACGACCGGAAACTCATGCGGACGGCGCTCTTCATCGGTCTGGCGATGGACCCCTTCCGGCCCGCGTACAAGCGCGGCGATTTCCTGATTCGCAATCTGATTGGCGTGGACTACAACTCCGGGGCGTTGCTCGTCGGTGCGATGTTGCAGGAAGGGCAGGTCGTGCAAGTCCATCTGCGCGACAAGATCACGTCCGCCGAAGATCTTTCCCACATGTTGAAGGAGTATAAGAGGCAATCGGATGTCACGCGCGCGCGCGGAGCGCTGTTGTTCTCCTGCCTGGGGCGCGGCCGCTATCTCTACGGCGCGCCGGACCATGACACCTCGCAGTTCCAGAGCGACATCGGCCCGCTGGCGCTCGG
>CAYRPR010000105.1:0-757 GCA_964425945.1 uncultured Verrucomicrobiota bacterium
GCCCGCAGTTGACCCGATATCGATCTTTGTTCATCCCCTTGATCAACTCCGAATACCCTATATGGTAACCGGCTCACTGGCCTGTATCGCCTATGGCACACCCCGCCTGACGCACGATGCGGATGCCGTCATCGTGTTACACCGAGATCAGATCAATGACCTGATCCACACATTCTGCGAACCGGACTACTACTGCCCCCCCGAAGATGTCATTCGCATCGAATGCGCGAGAGACCAGCGCGGACACTTCAATGTCATTCATATTGGCAGCGGCCTGAAGGCTGATTTCTACGTGGCGGGTCGAGACCCTTTGCATGCATGGGCTCTGAATCACGCGCGAACCATTCCCGTTTCCGGCGTCGAAGTTCGCGTTGCGCCGCCGGAGTACGTGATAGTCCGAAAACTCGAATTCTTCCGGGAGGGCAAATCATCCAAACACCTGCGAGACATTGCAGGCATACTGGCTGTGTCGGGCGAAGCCCTGGATCGACCCACCCTTCAGCGATTGATTGACGAACGCCATCTCAACGAGTCTTGGCAACAAGCGCGTGACGAGGATCCTGCGTCATGATCATACGCACCCGATTTGCCCCCAGCCCGACCGGGCAGGTCCATATCGGCAACATGCGCGCGGCCATCTACAACTGGCTGTTTGCGCGGCACGAGGGCGGACAGTTTCTCCTGCGCGTCGAAGATACCGACCGCGAGCGGTCCACGCCCGAAGCCGTGCAGACCGTGATGGACGCCATGTCCTGAC
>CAYRPR010000105.1:767-6906 GCA_964425945.1 uncultured Verrucomicrobiota bacterium
TCGGTCTCGATACCGATGAACCGCCTGTCTATCAGTCTCATCGCCGTAACGCGCACCTCAAGGCGGCGGAGTCGCTCTTGTCAAACGGGCTGGCCTATAAGGAAGACAAGGGCGGAACGGGGCGCGGCGAAGCCGTCGTCTTCCGCATGCCCGGCACGGACATGTCGTTTCATGACGATATCAAGGGCAATCTGCGCAAGGAGGCCAAGGACCTCAAGGACTTTGTCATCGTGCGGTCCGATGGATCGCCGGTATTCCATCTGGCGAACGTGGTGGACGACATCCACATGAACATATCGCACGTGATCCGCGGCGACGACCACGTGGAGAACACGTTCCGGCACATCGCCCTTTACCAAGCGCTCGGCGCGTCCGTGCCGCGCTTCGCGCACCTGCCGATGATCGTCAATGCGCAGGGCAAACCGTACTCCAAGCGAGACGGCGATGCGTTCGTCGGCGATTTTCGCGATCACGGATACCTGCCCGAAGCGTTATTCAACTATCTGGTCCTGCTCGGCTGGTCGCCGGGCGACGATCGCGAAGTCATCCCGCGCGACGAAATGGTCCGCCTCTTCACGCTCGATCGCGTGCAGTCCAGCCCCGCGCAGTTCGACATGAAGAAATTCGAATGGATGAACGGCGAGTATCTGCGCGCCCTCCCGCGGGACGTTCACCGGGAACGATATATCGCGGTCCTGCCCGACGCCGGCCGGGATCCCGCGTATCTTGACGCCGTCATCGAGGTGATGCAGGACCGGATCAAGAAATGGGACGATATTCCGGTCATGGCGGGGTTCTTTTTCGCTGACGACTACGCCTATGACGAAGAGGGCGTCCGGAAGCGGCTTCGCAAGGAGGGCGCGATGGATCTGCTGAAAGCCCTGCGCGAGCGGTACGCGGCGCAGGAACCGTTCAATGTCGAAACCACCGAATCCGCCCTGCGCGCGCTGGCCGAAGAGCGCGGCGTCAAGCCGGCCGACCTGATCCACCCCGTCCGTATCGCCGTCTCCGGCATCGGGTACGGACCCAGCCTGTTCCACATGCTGGAGGTGCTGGGGAAAGAGCGCGTTCTGCAGAGAATGGCACGGACCCTGGAGCGATTTCAGTAAGTATGTCGGGCATTCCCGCCCGACAAGGTGTCAGCCAGGAATGGCTGACATACGGACGACCCCGCCCGATTGCTGAATTTGTTTCACTTTCGCGGACAAATGAGTATGTATAAGCCCCTTTGACACCATGAATGAGCGCGCACAGACCGAGGTTCCGGATGACGGCGACAACAGCCGTCCTTCTCTCCACTTCATCCGCCAGATTATCGAGGAGGATCGGCGGGCCGGGAAGAACGGCGGACGTGTGGTCACGCGTTTTCCACCCGAACCGAATGGTTATCTCCATATCGGCCATGCCAAATCCATCTGCCTCAATTTCGGCCTCGCCCTCGAATACGGCGGACAATGCCATCTGCGGTACGATGACACCAACCCCGCGACGGAGGACGTCGAGTACGTGGATGCGATCGAAGAAGACGTCCGCTGGCTCGGTTTCGACTGGGGCAAGCACCACTACTTTGCCTCGGACTATTTTGAGCGGCTGTATCAGTTCGCCGAAGAGCTGATCGAAAAGGGCAAAGCGTACGTCTGCACCCTGTCGCCCGAGGCGTTCAAGGAATACCGCGGAGTCCCGACGCGTCCGGGCAGGGAGAGCCCGTCGCGCAACCGGCCTCCGGCGGAAAGTCTCGACCTGTTCCGCCGCATGCGCGCCGGCGAATTTCCGGACGGCCAATATGTCCTGCGTGCCAGGATCGACATGGCATCGCCGAACCTGCACATGCGCGATCCCGTGATCTACCGCATCAGGCGCGCGCATCATCATCGCACGGGCGACGCCTGGTGCATCTACCCGATGTACGATTTTGCTCACGGCCTGTCCGACGCGCTCGAGGGCATCACGCATTCCATCTGCACGCTCGAATTCGAGGTGCATCGCCCGCTGTACGATTGGCTGCTCGACCAGCTCGACGTGCCGTGCCATCCCCGGCAGATCGAGTTTGCGCGGCTCAACCTGAGTTACACCGTCATGAGCAAGCGCCGCCTGCTTGAGCTGGTGAACGACGGTCATGTGTCCGGCTGGGACGATCCGCGCATGCCGACCCTTTCCGGCATGCGGCGCCGGGGGTACACGCCCGCCGCGATCCGCTCGTTCTGCGAGGCGATTGGCGTCACCAAGTACGACAGCATGACCGATGTCGCCCTCCTTGAGCACTGCGTGCGCGACGATCTTAACCGGCATGCCCAGCGGCGCATGGCCGTACTTCGCCCGCTCAAAGTTGTCATCGACAACTTTCCCGGCGCGGGCCCGATTGAGGTCGAGGCGATCAACAATCCGGAGGATCCGTCCGCCGGAGCACGCAAGGTGCTGTTCACGCGCGAGTTGTTCATCGAGCGCGACGATTTCGCGGAGAATCCGCCGCCCAAGTATTTCCGACTCGCTCCCGGCAAGAGCGTGCGCATCCGCTACGCCGGATTCCTGACCTGCGAGCGTCAGGAGGGTGACGTCATACATTGCCGCTGGGATCCGCCGGAAGCGAACCTGAAGGTCAAGGCTACGATTCATTGGGTATCCGCCGATCAGGCGCGTGAGGCGGAGATCCGGCTGTACGACCGGTTGTTCACCGTGCCCGATCCGATGGGAAACAAAGACGTGGATTACCGGACTTTCCTGAACGCCGCTTCGCTGGAAACCCTGCGTGGCTATGTCGAACCCGCGTTGATGGACGCGCAGCCGGGCGATCGGTTCCAGTTCGAGCGCACCGGCTATTTCTGTGCGGACAGCAAGGACTCCCGTTCCGGCGCGCCGGTCTTCAATCAGACGGTTGGTCTCAAGGACGCATGGGCCAGAATCGCGCGATCCTGAAGCGGCCTCGTGGCACGGGCCTCCAGGCCCGTGCCACGGAAGCAGAGGATATATTGCGGCCGATGACGTGCTCTCCTGTCTGTGACGAGGTGATCGCCGTTCCGTCGCCGCGCTGAGGCGGCTCCCACATTAGGCGATGACATTCCGCTCATGTAATGTGGGGGCGGCCTCCGTGCCGCGACTTCCAATCATTGGAAGAAAAAACATCGCCATTTCCAATCATTGGAAATATCCTAGCCTGTGCCATGAGCACGCACTTTACACACGGCCCGGTAACCTTGGCGACGAAGATTACGATCGCACGGATTCTCGGCATTCCGGTTTTCATCCTCGTGCTGATCTATTACAAGATGAGTCTGGCGGCGGGCGAGCCGGTCGAGTGGTATCGCCAGCTCGCGCTGGGGTGGTTCCTGCTGATCGCGGTGACGCACGCGCTGGACGGCTATGTGGCGCGGTATCGCGACGAGGAAACGCGGCTGGGCGCGATCCTTGATCCGCTGGCCGACAAGGCGTTGCTGCTCTCGGCCATCATCCTGCTCACGCGGCCGTCCCTCCCGGCTTTACAGCCGCAGTTCCCGGTCTGGTTCACGCTGATCGTAATCAGCCGCGACGTGGTGCTGTTAGCGGGATCCTTCCTGGTCCAATGGATCAGCGGTCACGTGGACGTGCGGCCGCGCCTGACGGGCAAGGCGGCGACGGTCCTGCAGATGGTGGCCATCGTATGCGCCTTGGCGGCGATGCCCATACCGTTCTTCCTGGGTGTGACGATCGCGGCGGCATGCTTCACGCTCCTATCCGGCGTGCAGTATGTGTGCGACGGCATTCGCCAGGTCGAGAAACCGCCCGCCACCTGATCGTGGACCCATGTCCGAGTCCTTCCATATGCGCGTGGCCGCGATCGTCGGCCGTCCCAATGTCGGCAAGTCGGCGCTCTTCAACCGGCTGGTTGGCCGTCGTCTTTCGATTGTGCACGAGGAAAGCGGCGTGACGCGCGACCGGCTCGTGGCGGAAGCGACTTGGAAGGACGAGCGGTTCGAGCTGATGGATACGGGCGGCATTACGCCGCCTGCGCGCGAGGAAACGCGCGACACCATTACCGCGGGCATGCGCCGTCAGGTCGAGGTGGCCATGGAGGACGCATCGGCGCTGATTCTGGTGGTGGATATTACGGGGGGGCTGACGGCGTTGGATGAGGAAGTGGCCCACGTACTGCGCGACAGCGGGCGACCGGTCATCGTGGCCGCCAACAAGGCGGATCACGAGGGGCTGGACGATGCGGCGGCGGATTTCGAGCGTCTTGGTTTCCCGGTGGTCCCGGTGTCGGCCCTGCATAATCGGGGCATCGACGAGTTGCTGGAGCGAATGGTGCGGAAACTGCCGCCGGCCGTCGACGAGGAAGGGGTCCAGCCGTTGCGGGTTGCGATCGTCGGCCGGCCGAACGTCGGCAAGTCATCGTATGTGAATCGGCTTCTGCGCAGTGATCGCGTAATCGTGTCCGATGTGCCCGGCACCACGCGCGACAGCATCGAGATTCCCTTCACCGTGGGGCAGGGGCCGCAGGCGCGCCATTATCGGCTGATCGATACGGCGGGGATCCGTCGTCGAGGCAAAATCAAGGATGCCGTCGAGCGGTTCAGTCTGATGCGGACGGAGAAAAGCGTCGAGGACGCCGACGTGGTGGTGCATCTGCTCGACGCCACACAGGGACCGACGGCACAGGACAAGACCATCGCGACGATGATTCGCGAGAAGCACAAGGGATCGCTCCTGCTCGTGAACAAGTGGGATCTTGCCGAGAAGAAGGTGACCCAGCGCGCGTACACGAAGGCGCTCATTGAGGCGGTGCCTTTTTTCCGCGCCGTGCCGCTGATCTACGCGTCGGCTGAGAGCGGCTACAATATTCGAAAGAGCATCGAGGTGATCGACCATGTCGCTTCGCAGTTGCGTCTGGAAGTGACGACGGGTCTGCTCAACCGCGTGCTGCACGACGCCTTTGCGCGCGTGCAGCCTCCGCTGAGAGGGGGCAAGCGGTTGAAGCTGTACTACGCCACCCAGGTCGGCACGCGTCCCGTGCGCATCCGGCTGTTCGTGAACCATCCCGGTCTGCGTAACCCGGCGTATGAGACCTACCTGCATAACCTGCTCCGCGACGTTTTCGGGCTCGAAGGGGCGCCGATTATCCTTCAGTGGCGCTCCCACCGCTGACCGGTCGTAACCAGCCGGATTTCAAGGCCTAGCAGACTATTTGTTAGGATTTGGTTAAAAAAGCTTGCCCACCACTACATATAGTGGAATAACCTGTCAATAACTTGAAAATATAACTAGATGTTGTGTCCGTAGGGCGTCTGGTTGTGTTTAACCCTCTAAGATTGAACCGATTATAAAGGAGTGTCACGCCATGCTGGAGACGCGCGAGCCTGTCGATATCGGAACCCGCAAATCCTCTCGTAAACAGTCCTCGCGAATTCCCGCCCATACCGATCGGACTTCCGCCAGAAAAACGAAGGGGGGCAAGAGCTTCGCGGGTTTGACCATTCGTCGCGTTTTCAGCCAGGCGGGCGTGCATCCGTTCGATGAGATCGAGTGGGAGTTGCGCAAGGCGGGCATCGGCGATGACAAAGGGCAGATCATCTTCGAGCAGGACCAGGTGGAGATTCCGAAGTCCTGGTCGATGCTCGCGACCAACGTGGTCGCGTCGAAATATTTTTACGGCGAAATCGGAACGCCCGAGCGCGAGCATTCGGTGCGTCAGCTCATTCATCGCGTCGCGCGCACGATCGCGGATTGGGGCTGGAGCGACGGCTATTTCGCCTCCAAGGCGGATGCGGAAACCTTTTACAACGAGCTGACGTATCTCTGCGTGAACCAGTACGGCGCCTTCAACTCGCCGGTCTGGTTCAATTGCGGGCTCTATCACGCCTATCATGTCGGCAAGAAGAGCGGGCCCGGCACCTACTACTACAATCGGAAGAAACAGCGCGTGGAACGTTCCCCGACGCAGTATGAACATCCGCAGTGCTCGGCCTGCTTCATCCAGTCCGTCAACGACACGATGGAGGGGATCATGGAGCTCGCGCACAGCGAGGCGATGCTGTTCAAGTACGGGAGCGGGACCGGCACGGACCTGTCCTCCATCCGCAGTTCGCGCGAAAAACTCAGCGGGGGCGGGCGGCCCGACCAACCCCAGCCATCCCTGAAGTTAATAGATGTTACTCGCCGCAACGGC
>CAYRPR010000106.1:0-6876 GCA_964425945.1 uncultured Verrucomicrobiota bacterium
CATGAGATCGTTTTCGACCCACTGATGGAGGACATTGCGCTTGCGGGAGTCGGGCAAGCGATGTATGCCTTTGTGAATCTCACCCAATGTGATCACACTACAGTAAAGTCTCAGCTCATCCTGTTCAGTAACCCATTCCACTACGCGGGCGTTTGGCTCGGGTTTGATTAACTCGGCTAGGACGCAGGTATCGAGCAGATACTTCATAGATCAATCTCGCGGCCTGTATCCGTGTCGCGGGTCAGGTCGATATCCTCACCCGCAAGGGGGGATTGACGAAAGAATTCAGCTAGATTGATGCCGCTTTGGTTGGTCCATGTGCGGTAGGCGTCACAGGAGACCACGACGACGGCTTCGCGACCCCGCCGCGCAACAAACTGCGGTCCTTCGTACAGCGCTTTGTCCACAACCTCGCTGAACCGATTTTTTGCGTCATGCAGATTCCATGCTTTCTTCACAGCGACTCCTATTAATCTAGATCAGCTAGATTAATATATTCTTAATTCCTCTGATCGTCAAGTCCAGCGAGACGCAAAAGCTGGGAAACCGTCTGTTTAGTAACTGTTTGCATATCAAAATTTTCCGCGGCATCTCTCAACGAGTTCCCGCCCATTCGAACCCGTAGTTCTCCGTCCCTGTAAAGCAGGTCGAGTTTCCCGGGAAAATCGCTCAGACCACGTGGATCGAAGAGAAATCCGTTCTCGCCGTCCCTGACGACTTCGGCGACGCCAGCCAGGCGGGCGGCGAGAATCGGCAGGCCGCAGGCCATGCTGTGGACCAGCGCGCCGGTCATGTGGAAATCGTCCGATGCCTGGCCCACCCGCATGACCAGTCCGATATCCCCGGCATTCAGCGCGAAGTTCACCTCCTCGAGCGTTTCCAGCCATCCGGTGAAAATCACGCGATCCTGCAGACGCAGTTCCTCGACGAGCCTGCGCAGATTCGACATGTCCGGCCCGTCGCCGATCAGCAGATACATCAACTTCGGGAACCGTTCTCGATGCTCCGCCAACGCGCGAATGATCCGATCATTGCCCTTGTTCGGATGCAGAATGCCGTGATGCACCAGGATGACGGCATCCTGTGGCAACTTGAAATGCTCGCGGGCATTCGCGCGATCGACCGGGCGGTACACGGTCATGTCGCACGGATCATAGACGGGATGGACCGCGCCGGGATCCACGCCCTGCCGTGCCAGATAATCGCGCGTGTTGCGTGCCCGGGTGAAGATCAGCGGAATGCGCCGCCACGCGATCCGGTCGAGCCATTTGATCACGGCGCCCGGCGCGCGGAGCCATGCATGCTCCTGCGCATACACATCGATGAATGAGTCGGCGACGGTCACGGCTACATGTCGCCCAAAGAACAGGCGCGCCATGCCGGGTGCCAACGGAATCGATTCATCGATGTAGACGGCCCGCATGCCCATCCATCGACAGCGCAAACCCAACCATGGCAGATACAGCATCCACAACAGCGTCTTGATCCATTTATCGCGCGGGTTGGTGCGGTCCACCGAAAAGGGCGCGTGATGAATGGTGGCATGATCCGCAATGGAGGAGGGAACCGGTGTCGCGGTCCGCATCCCGAAATAGTATACTTCGGCGTGCCGGGCGAGTTCCTGAACGATGGCGGGGATGGCGTGAAACAGTTCGGCATGTTCCGCCGGTCCGTACCGGAACCAGAAGGCGATTCTGGGTTTTCCGTCGCTCATGATGCGGACGTACGGAAGATGATCCGCGTTCCTTCGTTACTGAACGCAAACGGCACCTCGCGCAGATCGGGCAAGGTATCGCGCACGGCGTTCCGTTGCTCCGGCTCGACATAAAAGAGGAGGAATCCGCGCCCACCCGCGCCGAGTATCTTTCCGCCCACCGCCCCGGCGCGCCGGGCGGCGTCATACGCATCGTCCAGCGTTCCGTTTGAGATGCCTTGCGCCAGGCTCTTTTTGCGGAGCCAGGATTCGTGCAACAGCCGGCCCCAAGCCGCCAGATCGTCGTCGCCCTGCAATATCCGCTCCGCTTCATCCACCATCGCCATCATCTCGCGCAGGGCGGTGGTGTTCTGCGCCGTCCGCTTGCGCTGGTCCTGCAGGATCTTCTCGGCGGATTGCTCCGTTCCGATAAAGAACATCATCAGGCGATCCTGCAGTGCGGCCCGTCGTTCCGGTTGCGCCTGTACGGGCGCCACATCCACATGTTGATCGCCCGAAAAGCGCAGGCGGATGAACCCGCCATACGCCGCCGCATACTGATCCTGATGACCGCCCGCATCGCCGACCCGTTCCCGCTCGATGATGATCGCCTCGCGCGCCAGCTCCTCGGCATTGACTTCATCGCCGCGAAACGCGTGCAGGGCGTGAAGCAACCCCACCGTGAACGACGACGAGGTGCCGAGGCCGGTACGCCCCGGCAGGTCGGACACATGAGCGATTTCCATGCCGGTATGGATGCGCAGATACAGCAGGCATTCCCGGATCAGCGGATGCTTGAATTCCTCCGGCGCTTGCGCGAGCTCGGTCTGGGCGTAGCTGGCGCGGAACTTGTATTTGAAAAAGGGGCTCAATTCATGGACGGACAGATAGCAGTATTTGTCGATCGTGGTCACCAGCGTGGAGCCGCCGTGCTCGGCGTAGAATTCGGGAAAATCCGTGCCGCCGCCGAAGAAACTGATCCGGAACGGTGTGCGCGAGATGATCATCGGGACTCCTCGCGCAGGGTATCGCCGCCGGATTGCACATTCCCGATGAAGGCCCGGATCGTCTCGCGGGTGGTCGGCACGTCGCCATACGATTTGAGTTTGCTCACATCCACCTCATACCGGTCGGTCGGGACATTCGGCTGAACGGTTCCGATCGGGTAACCGGGGATCCACTCGGCCGCTTCGCGGAGTGAGATGACGCCGTCGCCGGTTACGTTTATGACCTCCCGCGTGACGTTCTGTTCAACCAGGTCGAAGAGCATGGCGGCCATGTCGCGGGTGTTCAGGTACTGGTAGACGGAGTCCGGATGCACGCGCAAGGGGGCGCCGGTCAGCATGTCGTAGATGGAGTTCTTCCAGAGGCCGGTCCCGACCGACCCGCCCATGCGCAGGATCAACCAGGAAGGCGCGTAGTACCGGACGAGCTGTTCCGCGAGATACTTGTGGAAGCCGTAGCGCGACAATCGCGCCGGGTCGATGACCGTCTCCTCGCGGGCGGTGGCCGGCTGTCTTGCGTCCGGATACACGTCGATGGACGACAGATGCACATAGTGTCGGGTCTTGAAATCGTGAAGCGTGCGCATCACGGACAGCACGGACAGTTCGTAATCGCGGACGGGATCCTTGTCGGACAGGTATTTCCGGGAATTGCCATTTGCGTTGATCAGGAGATCGCAGGATGTGCCGGCGAGCGACGCGTATTCCGCGCGTCCGGCGGCGACCGTGTCGTAACCCCGCTTTTCCGCCTCCCGTACGATGGCCGATCCGATGAATCCGTGTCCGCCGATCACCAGGCATGTGCGTTCGCGCGCGGAGGTCAAATCCGGACCTTTCCTTCTTTCCGCGCCTGGATGAACCAGTTCACGGTTTTTTGCAGGCCGTCCTTCAGCGGGGTATCGCAGGAGAGGCCCAGCGCGTGGAGTCGCGCCACGTCAAAGATCTTGTCCATGTGCCCGTCGGGCTTGGTGGTATCCCAATCGATGGCGCCCGGATATCCGGTGACGGACTTGATGGTTTCGGCCAGTTCACGTATGGCGATGCGCGTGCCGGAGGAGATGTTGATGGCGTCGCTCGAATCGTAGTTCTCGAGAAACCACGGAATCAGGCGCGCCACATCGCCCGCATGGACGAAATCGCGCGTGGGACGGCCCGAACCGAAACAGGTGACGCTTGCCGCGCCTTGATCCTTTGCCTCAAGGAATCGCCGAATCATGGCCGGGATCACATGCGCGTACTCCCAGTTGAAATTGTCGTATTCCCCGTACATGTTGCCCGGCACAAGTACGATGGAATTAAACCCGTGCTGGCGGCGATAGGTCTCGGACTGGATCAGCAGGATCTTCTTCGCGACGGAATAGGGCGCGCTTTCGAACTGTGGCAGACCATCCCACATCCGGTCCTCGGAGATGGGCGAGGGGGCGGTCGGCGGGTAGGAGCACCCGCCGATGAACGCGACGAGCTTCTGCACACCGGCTCGGTAACAGGCGTCGAAGGTGTGCGTGTTCAGCACCACGTTTTCAAAGTAGAAATCCGCCGGATACTTCTTGTTGGCGATGATGCCGCCCACTTTGGCGGCGAGATGGATGACCGCGTGCGGCCGGGTATCCTTCAGCATGCGGACGGACTCCTCCGGTTTCAGCAGGTCGTAATCGGCGCGGTGCACGCCGATAATCTCCCGGTCGCCACAGCGCTCCTGCAGGACAGGCATCAGGTGTCGTCCCAGGAATCCGGTCGCGCCGGTGACCAGAATGCGCTGGTAGGTCCGCTTCATACGTTCGCGTACTGATTCCGCCGGATCACCTGGTAGCCCCTGATCAGTTCGGCGATGCCCTTGGGCAGGGATACATCCGGGCGGTAACCGGTTTTTTCGATCTTCTCGTTGCTCACAACATAGTTGCGCTTGTCCGGGTCCTGCCCGATCTCGGATTCCACGATATGAAATTCCGCGACCTGTTTGCGTATTTCCTCGCACAGCTCGCGCTTGGACAGGTTGGCATCGCTCAACCCTACATTATACGGCTCGTTCTTCATCGAATCAAACTGATCGAGGGCGTGCAGGAACGCCTTCGCGATGTCCCGCACGTGGATGAAATTGCGCTTGAAGTGGGCCTCAAAGAGCACGATGAACCGGTCCGTCACCGCGCGATACGTAAAGTCATTGACCAGCAGGTCCAGCCGCATGCGGGGGCTGATGCCGAAGGCCGTGGCGAGCCGCAGCGTGATCGCATGTCCGGAATCCAGCAGGGCCTTCTCGATATCCACTTTCAGCCGGCCGTACAGCGAGATCGGGCGCAGGGGCGACTCCTCCGTGCAATGCACGCCTTCTTCGCCGATGCCGTATCCGCTGTTTGTGGTTGGGAAGATGAATTTCTGCTCCTTGGAACTCAGATCGAGCAGTGACCGGATGGCGTCGCGATTGATCGTGGTGGCCTCCACGGGGCGCTGGGCGCAGAGCGGGGCGCCGACCAGGCAGGCGAGCGGAATGATCGCGTCGACTTTCGGCACCAGTTTTTTCAGCAGGGTCTCGTCGCGCACGTCGCCGCGGATGATCGTCAGGCGTTCATCATGACAGCAATCCAGCAGGGACGGCTGGCTATACATGAAGTTGTCCAGGACGGTGACGCGATGGCCATTTGCCAGCAACTCGGGAACGAGGACGGAACCGATGTAACCGGCTCCGCCCGTGACCAATATGGAATGGGGCGATGTACTCATAGCCCGACAGCGTATCCCTCGCGAGGTACCCTGTCAATTGCGGGGTGGTCAATCGCTCACTCGTATGGCGTCGGCCAGCGCGGTGACCATGTCGCGCAGGGCATTCTCCGGTATGATCAGCGGCGGCATCAGGTACACGACGGGACCCAGCGGACGAAGCAGATAACCGGATTCCCGCATGCGGTGCTGAACACGACGCGGCCGAGTCGGCGCGGCGTGATCCATTTCCAGTTCCACGGCCGCGATCAGGCCGAGACAGCGTACGTCCCTCACGTGTGACAGGGCCGCGACCGGTTTCATCAACTCCTTGAGCCGGTGACCCGCGCGCTCCGCCTGAGCCACGATCCTTTCCTCGTCGTAGATTCTCAGCGTCTCGACCGCCGCGGCGGCGGCGACGGGGTTCCCGCTCCACGTATGCCCGTGATAAAAGGTGTGGTCCGCCGGCGTGTCGGAGAAGGTGCGGTAGATCTCGTCCCGCACGATCACGGCGCTCAGGGGCAGGTAGCCGGAGGTGACGCCTTTTCCGACGCAGACCATGTCCGGATCGATGCCGGCATGCTCGTAGGCGAACATCCTGCCCGTGCGGCCGAAGCCCATGGCGATCTCGTCGATGATCAGCGGGATGTCCCGATTGCGGCACGCCTCCGACAGCCGTTTCAGCCAGACGGCCGGATACATCTTCATCCCGGCCGCGCCGAGACAGAGCGGTTCCACGATGACCGCCGAGATCTCGTCGCGATGCGCGTCGAGCAGCGGAGCCGGATCGTCGTCCGGGCCGGGCAGCGGATACCGGATCGCCGTCGCGAGCGCGGGTTTCAGCGGGTGATGGAACGATTCCAGGTAGCCGACGCCCACCGCGCCGAGTGTATCACCGTGATACGCCTCCTCGATGGAAACGAAACGGGTGCGTTGGGGTTTGCCGATGTTGTGCGCGTATTGCAGAGCAATCTTCAGCGAGGCCTCCACGGCGCTGGCGCCGTCGCTCGAGAACAGAACATGCCGTTTGGGATCGGGCATCAAGTGGGCGAGTCGTTTGGCCAACTCGATCGCGGGCGGATGCGACAGGTTGCCGAGGATGCTGTGTTGCAGTGTCGCGGTTTGTTCCCGGATGGCGGCGACGAGGCGGGGATGTGAATGCCCCAGACTGCACGCCCACCACGACGCGATCGCGTCGACGTAGCGCGTGCCGTTCGCGTCATAGAGGTGGATGCCTTCGCCGTGCGTGATAATCGGCATCGGTTCGCTGTCAAACGTGGAGAAGCGCGTGTACGGATGCCACAGGTGCGCCCGGTCCGTGTTCAGAAGTCGTTCGGAATCGGAATTTCCAATCATTGGAAAACCAGCTAATCATGTTTTCCAATCATTGGAAACAATTCTTATCTCCGCGCATCCGTCGTGACGCGCCGGCGCCGCGCGGACTTGACAACCGCGCGCGCGGGGTGTTCTGTGAAGCGATGAGCG
>CAYRPR010000107.1:0-6860 GCA_964425945.1 uncultured Verrucomicrobiota bacterium
CAGATCGCGAACGGGGCGCCGCCCGCCGGGTACGCGGCCGCGGGTTTGTTCGCCGATGATCTCCAGATCCGTTTGGGGGGGGGGGGAGGGCCGGTTGTAATCCTCGCGGCGGTACCCCAGACCCAGGTCCCACCACCAGCGCTCGGTGATGCGGTGGCGGAGGGTTGCCACGACGCGCGAGACCAACCGCGCGTTGCCCGGATCGTCCTCGGCCAGTTCGGCCGTGTTCTCTCCGTTAATGGTCAGGCGCATTTTGGACGTAATGCGCCAGTTGATGCGCGCGGCATAGCTGATGCCGGTGCGATCGATGTCTTCCTCATTGGCCTCAAACCAGTAATACCCCGCTCCCACATCGAAGGTCAGTTTGTCGCTCCGATGCTGTCGATAGCCCAGCCGCAGGGAATGGTTGTACGCCGGTTCGTCGAAGCTGTCGTTCTCATACCGGGCCACATCTCCCCCCAGCGTGATCTGGCTCCGGTCCGTCGCCTGCAACGCCAGGCGGCCACCGATCTTGTGCGCCTCGTCGCCCAGCAGATCCTCGCGCTTGAAGCGAATCCGCGTGTATCCATATCCCAGGTCGAGCTTCAACTTGTCCGTCAGGGGGCCGTACAGGTCCGCGCCGGCCGCCAAGCGGCGCTGCAATTCGCGATCGGGCCGGCCCAGGCGGATGGTCGGCGAGTCCTCGTCCTGCAGGAGCAGTTCATCGGCGTCATGCGTATAGTCGATGGTCTTGCTGTAGGTCACGCGCGGCCGGAGCGCCCAGTTGTCGGACATGCCGATCACATCACTGCGCACGACGCCGTTCAGCGTGACGGAATAGTCCTCGTTGTCGAGGCGCGAGATGTCGTCGTAGCGGCGCACACGGTACCAGCCGCCGACGGTCAAATGGTGCTGGCCGGAAGCCAGCCGGGCCGACAGACCCGCGATCAGATCCAGAAAATAGTCGCTCTCCCGCTCGTCCTCGTCGTTCAGAAAGGCGTTGCTGTCATAGGTCAACGAGAGGTCGACGGCGGGATGCAGGGAAAGGCCCGCCTCCCGGCTCTCGCGGTTGGGATTGGCGGACGGATGCGTGGCCGATCGGCCCGGCGGTTGCGCCCGGGCGTCTTCGAGGAGGAAGGCCAGACACATCCATCCGGTCGCCATGATGATTCTGAATAGCGCGTTCATGTATACCTAGAACCATGTCTCCGGAACAAACACCACGTCGCCGTCCTTCAGCAGGAGGTCTTCATGCCGCGCCCCGCGCGACCCCACCTTGCGTAAATTGACCTTGATGACTTCGGGCTTGTCGCTATCCGCCTGGTACCGGGTGATGCGCACGGCGCGCTGACGCGCGCTGGTTGACAACCCGCCCGCCAACTGGATCGCGCGCGTTACCGTGAGGTCGCGCGTCGGCGGAAGATTCACCCGTCCGGGATTCTTCACCTGACCGAGCACCGTGACATAGCCCCACGGCGAGGTCGCGTCCGTAACCCCCTCGATCACGAAATCCATGCGTACCACCGGATCCACGTAGAATTCGCGGTACTGCTCCGTCAGAATGCTCTCCGCCTGCTTGAGCGTCATGCCCTGCACCTGGATATTGCCCACCAACGGCAGGGCCACATCGCCATCGTGCGAAACGCGCACATGATCCGCGCGCGACTGAAGCACCTCTGAAACAAAAACGTGTACATGGACTCTCATCCCCGGCCGCAACTGGGGCACGGCTCCGGTTTCCGCGGCGGGAACCAGCGCATGGTCAGGCATCGAACGACATCCCGTGACCAGGACCGCCATTACCAAGCTTGGTGCGATCAGTCCTTGTAAGTAATGTCCCCGGCTTCTCACCATCATATACCCGTTCGCTGAGTTCCTGCCTGGCCGATGCTTCCGACCCGTCATAAAATTGATGTGCGTGCGTTACGCCCTGTCAGGGGGCAGATTACAAAATGTGCATATTGCGAATAGTATGCAGCGCCGTCAAGACAGTTATCGTGCGGCTTGGTGATTGCTGTGAAGCCTTAGGGGAGCGACGCAGTCCGGCTCTTCAGTCGGCAGGGGGCACGTTCCGCGAACGCAGGAAATCGGCGACCGCGCTGTAGTTCACGAACGCCGCCAGCTCCGCCGCCGTATAACCCAACCGGTCCCGGGCGTCGGGGGCCGCGCCCTTATCGATCAGAAACTCGACGAGTTCGAGATCGCCCTGATACGCGGCATGATGCAGCGGGGTGCGGCCGTTCGCGCTGGGCGCGTTGACATCGGCGCCCAGTTCGGCAAACCGGATCACCAGGTCGCGATGATGATCCTCCGCGGCGAGGGTCAGGGGATTGCGCCCGTCCAAATCCTCGATCTGAACCTCGGCGCCATGCTTCAGAAGAGCCTCCACAACCTCCATCGATCCGACCATGGCGGCAATATGCAACGGGGTCTGGCGGTAGGCGTTTCGCGCATTGACCTCCGCGCCCCGCTCGATGAGATAGTCGATGACGTCCAGCTTGGCGCCGCCCGCCGCCATGTGCAACGGCGTGGAATCGCCCAAACCCCGGATATTGACGTCCACCTTCTGGCGGAGAAGCAACTCGACGACGGACAGATGGCCGGAGCCCGCGGCATAATGCAGAGCGGAGCTCCGATCGATATCCGCCGCCGTGGGATCCGCGCCTCGCTGTACCAGCAGGGCGACCATGGCGTCGTTGCCGTGGCTGGCGGCTTCGAGCAGGGGGGTTGAATCGTCCGGATCGCGGATGTCCACCTGCGCCCCGCGACTCGTGAGATACTCGACGATGGCGGCATGGCCGGCCCGAACGGCGATATGCATGGGCGTTTGACCGTTCGCGTCCGGCTCGTTCACATCCGCGCCTCGTTCGACATGCCGGCGTACGTCATCGAGATCACCGGCCGCGACGGCCGCATGCAGGGTTTCATGCACCAGCGGCTCGGCTCGTTTGCCGCAGCCCATCAACAACACGCCGACACATGCCAGCGCCATCCAAACCGTCACGTACCTCATGATCCTCCTCACAATCGTATAATCGGCGGTGCGCTGCGCACCGGCGGCCGAATGACCGGTTCGTCCCCCTTCGGCAGGTGTTCCTCCGGCGGCATGGTTCCCGCTTCCTCATCGTGCGCGGACTGTACAGCGACATCCGCATTCAGACCGCCGCCTTCCTCCACCACCAGCCGCTCCGCATGCACCTTTCCCTTGAAGTGGCCCCCGGCGTGAATCGTAACGATGCCGTCGGCCCACAAGTCGGCGGACAGATCGCCGAGGATGTCGACATCCCGGAATTCCGCACGGTCCTGGAATACAAATACCGCGCCCTGGCCGATTCGCAAGTTGCGCGCGGTCAGCATCTCTTCCGGAATGACGGCTGTGCTCGTCAATTCGAGGGTCTGGTAGGCGCGGAGCGATCCCGACTTGACGGTGCCTTCCAGTAGAACGTCATTGGCGATGATCTTGCCGCCGTCGAGGATGGCGCTGCGGGTGAGGTGCACCTTGCCGGCCGTGATCAGCTCTTCATTGCAGGCGCCGGTAAGGGTGTGATCGTTGAGGCCGAGCCGGGCGCCGCATTTCGGGCACTGCGTGCTTTCCGCGCGGCCCCGCATGACAAATTCAAAACCGCAGGAATAACAGACGATCTTGTTCTGCGTGGGCATGACCGTGTGCCCGATGTGTACGCCGCCGGCCTTGCGGGCGCCGGACGCGGTCGGGGCGGGTGGGGGATCGGGCTTCCGGGTGGAGTAGCGGGGTTCGCGCCCATGAAGCCGGGTCGCCCGCAAGGTCGTGAAACTGTCCACGACTTTTGTTTTGTCGCGATACACCATGATGCGCGCGCGTCACCGCGGATGACGCGACCACGTCATCCGTGCGTTTCGGAGCGATCGCCGCCCCTTATTTCTTGCCGAAAAGCGATGCCTTGCCTTCACCGCCGGCATCCGTCTGCTTGGGCGGAACCACGGGAGCCGCCGCGGCGGCCGCCGAGGCGCCTTGCGCCGTCGGATTGACCTCGGACCGGCCGATGAAGGTGACACCGTCCTCGACCGCCAGGCGCTTGGCCCTGATGTCGCCGTTCACACGCGCGGAGGAGGACATCTGAATGCGATCCCGGGCCGTCACATTGCCCGTGACGGCGCCGGCGATCGTGACGGAATTCACGGCCAGGTTACCCTTGATCCGCGCGGTCTTGCCGATGGTCACATCGCTGTCGCTCTGCAGGTCGCCTTCCAGCTTCCCGTCGAACTGAACCGAGCCCGCGGTTTTGACATTACCGACGATTTCCACTTCGGATGCGATGATGGTTTCAGATGCGGCTTGACCTTCCATGTCGTGTTCCTTTTGCCTTCGGTTGCTTTACGGTTCCGTGCTTTGATGGGTCTTACGACTCTTGCGGCTCGTCGGTCTTCTGGGGCTTCGACGGCGCGCGCCGGATCAGGCCGGCCTGGAGCGCCTGCAACTGGCGCAGGCGGTTCGACGTGACCTCCTCGCGGTGGCGCAGGCGGCCGATTTCCTCTTCGTTCAGCTTGCGCTCGCGCTCCCAGGCGCGTTCCTGACGCCGGAACGAATTCTCCGCCTCCTGACGGGCCTTCTTGACCTGCTGCAGTTCCAGCTCGCACTGACGGCGCTGTTCGCGTTCGGTTTCGTAGAACTTCTTCTGCTGATCCAGCCGCATGGTCAGGCCGCGATTCTCGCTTTCCAATTGGATCGCGCGATGCTGCAGGCTCTCGAGTTCCATCGCCTGGCGTTCCTGCTCGTCGCGGAGCAGTTGGCGCTGTTGTTCCACCTCGCCCGCCGCGGCGTCGAGTTGGGCCTCGAGTGACTGGCGATCCTGGCGGGCCTGTTCCAACTGCTGGTGCAGATCCTCGATCTCGAGGGCATGGGCGCGCTGGTTCTCTTCGAGGGCCTGTGCCTGCTGTTCCAGATTCTGCTGGGCCCGTTCGACATACTGCTGCATGTCCCGCTGTTCGGCCTGCATCTGCTCGATACGCTCCTGCAGGTCGGCCTGCAGACGCTCGGCCTCGGTGCGCGCGGCGGCGGCGGCCTTGCGCTCCTCGCCGACCTCGTCCTGAAGGGCGTCGATCGTTTCCTGCGCGTCGCGCAGGCGGCCTTCCTGGTCCAGTATCTGAGCGTCGGCACTCTGGCGGCGCGCAAGTTCCTCGCCGTAGATCTTGTTGGTCTGCGCGAGTTCGGCGTCGCGTCGCTGGGCGCGCTGCCATTCCTCCTCGAGCAATTTCTTATACTGTTCGACGTCCGTCTCGACCTGCAGCAGGCGCGCCTTCTGGTCGGCTTCCGCTTTGCGGGCCTGTTCCGCCGCGGCCTTCTGGTCGCGCGCTTCGTTCTGCAATTCGCCCATGCGCCGCTGGGCGTCCTGCTGTTCCTTCTCGAGGCGCTGGATCCGGTCGGAGAGATCGTCCCGCTCCTGCAGGATCGCGTCGCGCTCCACGGACCATTCGCTTTCCTTCTGGTCGAGATCCCAGGTCAATTGATCGGCTTTCCCGGAGGCCGTGGCCGCCTGGGCTCTCAACTCCTCGATCGTTCGCGTCGCCTCGGCGTCGCGGACACGCGCGTCCTCCTGCTCCTGTTCATGAATCGCGCGCAGTTCGTCCAGCTCCTGTTTGTGGTGCTGGGCTTGTTCGCGGACCTCGTTTTCGGAGCGCTGACGCTCATCCAGTTGAAGTTGCAGGTCGGTGACCTGCTGTGCATGCGACTGCGCGTCGTTTTCGGCCCGTTGCAGGCGCTCCTGCAGGGACTGTTCGACATTGCGGGCGTGTTCTTCCAACTGACGGACGCGTTCCTGCTGCTGCTGGAGTTGCACCGTCTTGTCGTCTGCGGCGCTGGTGGCGTCCTGCAGTTGACCGGCCAGCTGGGCCGACTTGTCTTCCAGTTCGCGGGTGCGCTGTTCGGCCTCTTCGAGCTGGCCGCGCACCATCTGGATTTCGTCGGCGAGCTGGCGTTCCTTGGTCGAGCTTTCCTCCTGGAGGGTCAGGTACAGCGTCTTCTGCTGTTCCAGTTCCTCGGTCTTCTGCGCGGCGACGGCCGCCTGCAATTCCTGTTCGAGCCGGCGCACCTCGTTTTCACGGTCGCGCTCGCCCTGCTTGACCTGCCCCTGCAATTCGCGCACCTGTTCCTGCAAGCGGGTGAGTTGCTGGTCCTTCTCGGTCAGCATGCCCTCGGACACGTGCATCTTGCCCTTCAGTTCGTCGATCTGGGCGCCGAGTTCCTGCACACGGCGCGTGGCGGCGGTCTCGCGCTGCTGTTCACTGCTCAGTTCGGTGACGCGTTTCTGCAGTTCCGCTTCGCGTCGCGCGCTTTCCTGGCGTACGCGTTCCAGTTCGTCGCGCAGACTCGCCGCCGCCTCGCCGGATCCCTTCGCCGCCTCGAGTTGACGTTGCAGGGCGTTCTTCTCGCG
Organism: uncultured Verrucomicrobiota bacterium; assembly: GCA_964425945.1. Lineage (GTDB taxonomy): Bacteria > Verrucomicrobiota > Kiritimatiellia > SLAD01 > SLAD01 > CAYRPR01. The sequence continues at coordinate 6,390 of CAYRPR010000107.1, forward strand.
TTCCAATTCGCTGATACGCGCCTCGGCCGCGCGCCCGGCCTCGCCGGCTCCGGCCGATGCCTGGGACTTGAGGCGTTCGATCTCGGCGAGCAATTCCTTCTCGCGCGCTTCGCCCTCACTGCGCGCGGCGTCGATCCGCCGCTGCGCTTCCGCCTGCGTGGACTTCAACTCCGACTCCAGCTTCTCGGCATCGGCGCGGGAACGGTCCGCGGCGGCGGGCGCGGCGGATTCGGCCGGCTTGCGCTCGGACGGCGACGGGATGCGGGGACGACTCCGCGGGGGGACGGACGCGGCGGCGGGCGCGGCGGCGGGCGCTCCGGTGACCTTGTCGACCGTCGACGTCTCTCGGGTTTCGCGGTTCGTCGCCTTGGCGTTCGGCAGCACCGCGCCGGACTTGACGAATTCGTTGATCGCGTTGACATTGATCGGGCCGAACCTCTTGCCGTTGGCGAGTTCAACCACCCAGCGCAT
>CAYRPR010000108.1:0-6842 GCA_964425945.1 uncultured Verrucomicrobiota bacterium
CGCACGCTCGGCGCGGAATGAGGCGGTTATCCGGGGCGGAACCCGCCCCGGATACCTCTCAAGCCATTACCACTTCGCGTTGACTATGGGTAGCAGGCCGCCCGCCAACAGATCGCGACTGCCCACATAGTTGATCAGCCCGATCTGCAGGCCGCTGAGCTGATCCGCCAGATTCACCACGCCGATCTGCAGGCCGGTCATGTCGGTCGTGTGATTCACCACGCCGAGCTGCATGCCGTTGACCGTCTTCGAACAACTGCCGACGCCGATCTGCACGCCGCTGAAATCGCCGCCGACCAGGTTCAGCACGCCCAACTGATGGGCGCTGGCGTTGCCCTGCACCCACTGAACGATGCCGATCTGGCCGCACGACTTCACGTCACCGGCCACGTGGTTGACCAGGGTGCCGAGCTGGAAGCCGGTCGCATTTCCCAGCACGCAATTCCCCAGCAGGCCCACTTGGACCCCTTCGGCGTTCCCTTTCACAAAGTTCGCGAGACCATACTGATAACCGCGAACATCGCCATCCCCCCAGTTCAGCGCGCCGACCTGTGTCCCGGTCAGCGAACCCTTGACGCGGTTCAGGAGGGCCGCGTGACTGCCGTCCACATTGCCATCATTCCAGTTGACCAGGCCGAGCGCGTATCCGGTCATGTCGCCGGCCACGTGATTGCCCAGACCCAGCGAAACCACGTGGGCGTCGCCCCCCGAGCAGTTCAGAAGCCCCAATCGCAGGCCGGTCTGATTCCCGTACGCGCGATTGACCAATCCGAAGTCCAGACCCGAAACGTCCTGGTTGGCGCCGTAGATCAGATTCAGGCGCAAACCGTGTATGGACGTGTCGGATGAGAATACCTGGATGGGATCCCAGATGGAGAGTTGGACCGGTCGGACCTCCGCATCGGCGATACCCATGGTGAGACCGCACAATGCCGCAACGAGAAGAGTAAGCCGCTTCATATAAAACCTCCTTGGTTCAGTGAAGTACGATTCGTGATGATTCATTCGAACGGAACGTCAGCGTTCTGTGCTCATCAAGCCATGAACCACCTCCTCTCAGCAATCCCATGCTAGGATGACATCCTAGGCCGTTGTCGAGCCCCGCGCAAGCGCGGATTACGGCAAAAAACGACCCTTCTTCAGCTTCTCCGGCAGGTAGGTATCGAGCACGAAGTTGAGCCCGTACTTGGCGAAGGCCTGCTGTTCGATACGGACCCCCATCTTCAACATCTGTTCCAGCGCGTTCTGCCATTCCTTGTGATGCCGGATGAACGGATCGTTCTTCAGCGCGTCACGCGCGCGTTTGATATCCACGTCCTCGAGGGGATGCGTCGTATCCTCGAGCTTGTAATCGATGATGTCCTGCGGCGTGACCCCCAGGAAATGCACCGTCGGCACGCAGAAATACCGGTTGATGTGCGCCGCCTGCCCCGAACCGACCTTCAAGGTGCGGTAGATGTTGCAGTAGCCGTACGGATCGCCGTCCGTAAACGCCAGGACGGGCATCTTCAGATCGTCGGCCACGCGCCGGATGAACCGCCGGCACGCGCGCGTCGGCACCCCGCTCATCGAAACGAGAATGCATTTCGCCTTCTCGTAATAGCGGTGATGCACCAGACGCTGGAAGAGCGACGAGGTCTCCACCGCCAGCAGGAACTTGGCGCTCGACTCGAAACGGAGATGCTCGACGCGCGACGGCACGCTCCACGCCCCCGTGCCCAGCTTGGTGCAATCAATCCGGATGTCCTTGCCCGAGGCCGGGTCCTTGTCGATGACCGTGATCGGACCGCACACCTCGCCCCCGCGTTCTTCGGGGATATAACCCAGTTGCTCGCGGTTGATCGCAAGCATCGCCTCGATATCGTCGAGCAGGGTATCGCTCTCCGGCTGTTCATCGAAGCGGCACTCGCCCCAGCTCTTGCTGTTGTAGTAGACCTCGCGCTTGCCCGCGATGTCGTCCTTGTCCAGCAGATCATTCTTCGTCGTCGCCAGCAAACGCATGGATTGTGCGAAGGTTTTTACCGTATTGTAGGAAAGTGTGCGCGTGGATTTCTTGCCCAGGATTTCGAAGTGCCCGCGTTTCACGTCATACTTGACGTTGGCGAGCGATCGGATCGGAAACGCCATTTCCGGCTTCTTCGATTTCTTGACGATGTCCTCGTGAATATCCCCCGCCACCTCCACGATCTTGCGTGACGCACTCTTCTTGGATATGACTTCCGGTCCGCTGTCCGATTTTCTGGCCATGTAATGATTCCTTATGCTGTGGGAAAAGGATCCACCACCGATAGGCCGGGTGGCGCCATAAATTGACGGTCATGCGTCCATAGCTCGGTCGCCCCGCTTTCGAGCGACATCAAACCGATCTGGAGATCGTGGATTCGGGCTCCGGCCACACGCAGGCGGGCGGCCTGTTTCACCACCCGTTGCAGGAAACCCTCCGAAGGCGGGAACACCCGGGCGCCCGACTCCTCGATCAGATACGTCAGAAACCGAGCCGTTTCCTCCGGCCGGGAAGCGCGTTTCCACAGCGGGGCATGCGTGACGACGCCCCAGAACTCGCCGCCGACGGCGACACTGAACCCCCACTCCGTCGAGCCCGTCAGCAGGGGCTCCATGACCCGGACGGCGGCGGCGTGCTCGGGCACGTCCGCCCGATGGGCATACACAAGCAGGTTGGTGTCCACGGCGATCATGGCCGGCCACGGTGTACCTGCCGATACACGGCTTCGCGATCGGCCAGATCCACCCGCCGCGCCAATCCCCCTCCGTCCACCGTGATCCGTTTCCAGGGAACTTTGCGGCTCGCTCCGGACGGCGCGGGCCGCCCTATGCGCTGACGCAATCCCTCCACGACCAGTCGCCGCAACGTGGTCCGATCCGTGATGGCCTGCCGCTTGGCCTCGATCAGAAGATCTTCCGGAATATCAATCGTCGTCTTCATACATATAACAGTATAGCAATATTTACTGCACAGTCAAGAAGCCCTTCGCGCTACACGTCCAAATGCGTGCGTTCGAGCATGTTGCGCAGCTTGCTCACAATCTTCGTTTCATCACGGTCGCTCAGATCGAGAATCTCCTTGAGTCCGAGGGCCAGGTGCGGAATGTACAGCTCCATGTAGCTGCGTTTGCGTTCCGCTTCGGCCGCGCGCTTGCGCTTGTTCAGGTACACGGACAAGCGGCGCCCGCATTCCTGCAACGCGAAAGTCAGTTCCCGGATGATCTCGGCATAATGCGCGATGGCCTCCTTGCTCTCGCTCGTGAACGGCACCCACACGCTGGCCATGTGCGCCATGATCACGAGCGGACCGATCGGCACGGCTCCTTTCGGTTGAGCGAGTCCGTAAGCCTTCCAGTTCACACCCGCCACGGCCTTCGTGATGGCGCAGGCGCCGCCCATGTAGAGCAGCGGCACGCGGTTCGCGAAGCGCATGACCCGTACCGGCTCCTCCGCGCCCAGATCCGCATTCTCGCCGGGCTTGGCATACGCAATACCCACCTCCACCTGGAACGGATTGCCGCGATAAACGGTCGGATCACGCGTGACCGCCGTATAGAAGTCGGCCTGAATCTCCTTCTTCAGCCCCGCGATAATCTGTTCCTCCCCGATCGGCGACAGGCAGTCCGTCGGCGGGCGCATCAGCTTGACGCTGTTGATGGCCTTGAACAGGGCTTCGCTTTCCTGGTGCGCGATGCGCGTCGGATTCGCGCGCGGGTTCAGCCCGGCGGTATCGCAGATGTAATGCGCGACCTTGTCGCTGACGCGCGAGAAATCCTGTGTCAGCGCGCTCTTCAACGTGCGCGCGGAGGAATCCTTCAACATCTGCATGAGGATACCCAGCTCCACGCCGTGCGGATGCGGCTTGATCTCGGTGCTCGGTTCCGGCAATTGCTTGACGACCCGCCCAAAGGTAATCCAGGACGCATCCGCCGCCTCACCGTTTTCGCCTTCCTTTTTCGCCAGGACGATCCGGTAGTGCAGTTCCAGATGCGGATTCACGATCGCGCACTGCTTGAGGTATTCGTCCACCGAAAGCTTGCCGCGGATATAGGCCGCCTCCATGTCGATCGATACGCACGTGCCGTGCTTGCTGGGGGTCGGGGCCTTCGCGCCGTCGGGATAGAACGTCGGCAACCATTCCACCTCCTCGTCCTCGAGGATAACCGGCTTGTTGCCCTTGGTATCGATCTGAACGACGATGCGATGGGCCATCTTGTGCCCTTTGGTCTTGGACAGAATACGTGTGGACTGACCGGTGGTCAGCTGGCCGTACATGCCGGCCGCGCTGATCCCGATGCCCTGCTGGCCGCGCGACATGCGCAGGCGGTGGAACTTGGAGCCGTACAGCAGTTTGGCGAATATCCTCGGGACCTGGTTGCGCACGATGCCGGGCCCGTTGTCCGTCACGCTGACGCGGAACCGGTTCTCGCTGGTCTGCTGGATATCGACGCTGATCTCCGGCAGGATGCCCCCCTCTTCACAGGCATCGAGCGAGTTATCCACCGCCTCCTTGACCGTGGTCAACAGCGCCTTGCGCGGGCTGTCGAAGCCGAGCAGGTGGCGGTTCTTGAGGAAGAATTCGGACACCGAGATCTCGCGCTGGCGCTGGGCCATGCTCTCGGCGGTTTCACTGCGGGACTTCTGTTTCCTGGCCATACCACTCCCTGAAAAATGAATGGGCTAAACTAGCGACTGGCCGCCGCGCGCGCAAGCCCGCGTTTTCCGGTTTTCGCCGACGAAGCGGCACATAACGTAGAAGCGGCGTCCCGCCGATTCTTCCAATCGTTGGAAGCATTCCTGCACGATTTTCCAATCATTGGAAACGCATGCGGAAAGGGCCGCGATGTAGTTCCGCCGACAGAGCGGCGGAACTACAGCGGCCCAAGATCGATGTTCCCCCTCCGACAAGAACATAGGCGAGTTCACACCTTCGGTTGACGCACATTCAGCGGCGGCGCAGTTTGAGCTCGCGGGGGAGTTTCGACAAGTCGATTACGGTGTGCAGGGTCCCCATCATCGATTCGGCCTTGATGACCTGCCCCTCATCCGGATCGGTCGTGAATTCCAGCCAGAAATGTTCCGCGTTCGGGTTCGGATTGTCCGAGCCGCGCAGGGTATAGGCATAGCGCATGACCATGCCTTCCTCCATCTCCTCCATGACAAACGGCTCGCCGAGATGATGCTTGATGTCCTCGCGCCCCGGGAGCAGCAGGTTGGTTTCTTCCCAACTCCATTGCGTGGCGTTTTCACCCTTCTTGATGGCCGCCTTGTCCATCGGCTTGAATACATCGATGAAGTTGGCTTCCGTGAGAAACGTCTCGAAACTCTTGGGGAAATGATATTCCTTCAGCCGGTTGTCTTCGTACACGATGGAGAACACAATTTCGCGGATCGGATCATCCCGATGCTTCCGGGCGAGCCGCTTGTCCATGTGATAGATGTGCCGGACGCGGTCTGGCCCCTCATCCACGATCCGGGAAGGCTTCAACCCGATCAGCCAATACACGTCGTCGGGATACAGGATCGGTTTGAACGCGATCAGGGCGGGCGACTCCCCTTCCTGCACGCGAAAGTAGTCCGTAAACGCGGTCAGTTGGTTGCGGAACTGGTGCAACCGCCAATAGACGCATCCGGTCGTCGACAGGACGAGCAGGACCGCCAGAATCTGGATGATGCGCAGCTTCATAACTCCCTTTTTGACAACGGCCCGCCTATCATGCTGAATCGGCGCGGCGGTTCAAGCAACAAAAGCATGGCCACTCAATAATATACCGCATATAAACGCGTACGAAACCCATGGCGTACAACAACCGCAAGAGCAAATCGCCTGTCGCGCAGGCCCGGATCGATCCCGCCGAAAACCGGCTGACGGGCATGATCGAACGCGTGACCTTTCACAGCGAGGACACGGGATTCGCGGTTTTGAAAGTCAAAGCGAAGGGGCATCGCGAACTGGTGGCCGTGGTCGGCACGTTGCCCAGCGTTACCGCGGGGGAATGGATCGAGGCGGAAGGTCAATGGGCCATCGATCCCCAGCACGGCCAGCAGTTCAAGGCCGAACAGATCCGCACCACCCATCCCGACACGCTCGAAGGAATCGAGAAGTACCTGGGCTCCGGCCTGATCAAGGGCATCGGCCCCGTCTACGCCTCCAAACTGGTCATGGCCTTCGGCAAGGACGTATTCGACGTCATCGAACATCAATCCGCCCGCCTGCAGAAGGTGGACGGGATCGGGCCGACCCGACGCGCGATCATCAAGGACGCGTGGAACGAGCACAAGGGCGTGAAAGAAATCATGACGTTTCTGCTGAGTCACGGCGTCAGCACGGCGCGCGCGTTCCGGATCCATCGCACATACGGCGAACAGGCGATCGCGCGCGTGATGGCCGATCCGTACTGCCTCGCGCGCGATATCTGGGGCATCGGATTCAAGACCGCCGACCAGATCGCCCGCCGCATGGGGGTGGCGCTCGACTCCGAGTTGCGCGCGCGGGCGGGCGTCGAATATGTCCTGCAGGAACTGACGAATGACGGGCATTGCGCCTATCCGCGCGAAGGCCTGATCGAGGAAACCATCAAGATCCTGGAAATTCCGGGGCCGGTCATCGAGCAGGCGATTCTGCACGGGATCGAACAGCGCCGGCTCCAGAACGATCCGTCCGGCGGCGAAGACCTTATCTATCTCACGGCGCTGTATACGGCGGAGAAGCAACTCTCTGAATATCTGTCGGCTCTTTCCCGCGGCACCCACCCCTGTCCCGACATCGATATCGACAAGGCCATACCCTGGGTGGAGGAAAAGGTGCGGCTGGAATTGGCGCCCGCTCAGAAGGAGGC
>CAYRPR010000109.1:0-1894 GCA_964425945.1 uncultured Verrucomicrobiota bacterium
TTTCGGCTATTGCGTGTTCGGCCGCGTGATCGACGGCATGGATGTGGTGGATGATGTCGCGACGGTTCGGACCGGCAATCGCGCCGGCCATCAGGATGTTCCTGTCGAAACGATCGAGATCATAAGCGTGGAGCGACGCTAACCGGCCTGACCACCGGCGGCGGCTCATTTCTACTCGGGTTCAATGATGAGCGCGCCTGATGAAGCCATACATACCGGCGACGATGCGGCCCCTTCGGACGGCGCATCGGAGCCCAAATATCCAGGCAAGGGGTTTCGCCTCGGAGAATACGTTCTCGGGGAACGGATCGGCCAGGGCGCCATGGCAACGGTGTATTCCGCCAGGGACTCCACCGGCCATGAGGTGGCCATCAAGATCTTCATGGAGAACTCCGGCGTGTCGACCACCATGCTGGAACGGTTCCGCCGCGAAGCCGAGGCCACCAAGAAACTGAGGCGCCATCCTCATATCCTGACGGTGTACGCCACCGGCAAGGAGGGCCCCTACCACTACATTGCGATGGAGAACATCCGTCGCAGCAAGACGCTTGAAGACGCCGTCGAGTCGGGCAGCCTGTCCATCCCGGAATGCGTCGGGATCATTGTCAAGGTCGCGCGGGCGCTACACTATGCGCACAATCGCCGGGTTGTGCACCGCGATGTGAAGCCGCGGAATATCCTGATCGACGAATTCGGCGAGCCCCGGCTGGCGGATTTCGGCGTGGCGGCACTGGCGGACTGGCCGTCCGTCACGGTTACAGGCGCGTTGACCGGAACGCCCCTCTACATGTCGCCTGAACAGGCGCGTATCGAAAAGCCCGGGCCGGCCAGCGACATCTACTCGCTGGGCACAGTCCTGTACGAGGCCCTGACCGGCGTGTTGCCCTACCCTCCGCAACACGGCGCGCCTATACGGGATGTCCTGCACGCCGTCACGACGGAAGAACCGCGGCATCCCCGCCTGTTCCGAAAGGACATCTCGCCCGACCTGGAGGCGGTCATTCTGAAGGCGCTGGAGAAGGACCCGGACGACCGCTATTCGGATATGGAGGCCTTCGCCGTGGATCTCGAACGCGCCGTGACGGGCCGTCCCGTCAGTGCGCGACATTTTTCGCCGCTGGATCATATCCGATACCGCATCTATCGCCATCGCCAACTGGTGGTGAGCCTGATCATCCTGTTTATTGCGGCGGGCATCGTGTACGAGTACTTTCAGCGCCAGATACGGGAGGTCTATTACACGAATCTGCTGGATGTCGCCCAGTTGCTCAACACCGTTCACCGCCTGAGCCCGTCCGAGTTTTCGCCTGAAACCCAGCGACACACCACGCGCGCGTGGCAGGAACTGCGCATCGCGCGCAACGCCTTCCACGCCGGCGACTGGTCGCGGGCGCAGTTGCTGCTGCAATCCACGCTGGGGATCAGCCTGGCCACCGGCGACACGCGAACCGCCGCCATCGCCCAGTTGGACCTCGCTCGATGTATGCTCATGCAGTACGACGACGAACAGGCTCTCCGCCTCTATGAGGATACTGCGGACAGCCCCGACACCTCGCCCATCGTCCGTAACTTCGCCCAAATGGAATTCCTGCTGGTGGCCCTGCTTCGCGGCGAACAGAACCGGGCCATTCAGTTTCTGACCCGGCATCCCCAACCGCCGGAAGGCCCGTTCCGCGACGCCCTGTACTGCCTGGGCGGCGACATGCGGGCCGACACCCTGCTCGCGCGCATGGCCCATATGCCGGCCCGACTGCGGAATGATCTCTATGTCGTCGCCGCCGCGCGCTACTATCTCGACGGGGATCGGGCCCGCAGCCAGGCCATGTTGCGCCAGGCGGTTCAGGAATCCAAACCCGCTACGGAGTGGCCCGCGCCATACGCGCGCCACCTGATC
>CAYRPR010000109.1:1904-6839 GCA_964425945.1 uncultured Verrucomicrobiota bacterium
GGATCGCTCGGCACATGATATGAACGGAACACAACGATACTTCACGCTGCGCGCGCTCTACGTCGCGGTCGCTATAACCGCCGTTGTGCTGCTGGGCATGCACTACGTGAAACAACGCCATCTGGAGGATCAATGCGCGGACAATCTGGCGCAGATCTACAGCGCCCTGGAGATGTATGAGATCAACCACGGCGTCCTGCCGAATCTGGCATTCTATCCGGACAACCCCAAACATGCGCCGGACAGCCTGCTCGTGGTGCTGGATCCGTACGCGTTCGGCAGCGACCTGGGATATTGCCCCTCCTCGCATCCGGTGATCCGCGAGCGCGGCTTGAGTTACGTGTGGAACATACGGATGAACGGGAAGAAACTGCATGCGGCCCCGGATGCCCCCTGGTTGATCACCGAAATCGCCGCGTTGTCCGACCAGGTCTCCCCGCCGCACCGGGGACATTACCTGATCCTGTACGCGGACGGCCGCATCGTTCGATCGCAAACGCCGCCGGACGGACTCAGCGATCTGTGGCCTGCGCGGTAACATGCAGACAGGAAGCGGTCAGCGCGACAACGCTTCGGCAATCGAGGCGCAGAGATACTCGATGCTCTTCGACGTAATGCCGGCCACATTGATCCGCCCACCCTTGACGATGTAGATCCCCTTGGCGTCGCGGAGAAACTGCACCTGCTCGTCGCTCAGCCCGCTGAACGAGAACATACCGCGTTGGCGTTCGATAAATGAGAAATCCCGATGAATGCCGCTCTGCTTCAGTTGCTCGACAAAGGCCGCGCGCACCGTCTTGATCCGGTCGCGCATGCCCTTGAGCTCGTCCAGCCACAATGCCCGCAGGCCCGGATCCGATAGGATCGTGCTCACGATCAACCCGCCGTGCGCGGGCGGATTCGAGTAATTAACGCGAATGGTGCGCTCGACATGACTGAATACGGCATCCGGATTGGAGGAAACGACAGTCAGCGCGCCGGTCCGCTCCCGGTACAATCCGAAGTTCTTTGAGAATGAACTGGCGACAAACAAATCGGGCACCGACGCGGTCATGGCCAGCAAACCCGCGCGATCCCGTTCCGAATCATCCCCGAATCCCTGGTAAGCGAAATCAAGAAATGGAATCCAACCCCTCTCGGCCGCAATGGCGCCAACGGACTTCCACTGATCGGCGGTCAAATCAATCCCGGTGGGATTGTGACAGCAGACATGCAGAACGACGACATCCCCGCCCGGAACGCGCTTCAGGGACTCGCACATCCCCTCGAAGTCGAGGCCTTGGGTAGCCGGGTCATAATAGGGATAGGTCTCCGCCCGGAATCCCGCGGCCTGAAAGATGCCCTGATGATTCGCCCAGGTCGGCTGACTGAACCATGCCGCGGCCTTTGGCGCAACCTGCCGCAGGAAATCCGCGCCGACGCGCAACGCGCCGGTGCCGCCCGGCGTATGCGCCGTGCGCGCGCGCTGTTCCTTAAGCACCACATGATCCGCCCCGAACAGCATATCCTGCACATGACGCCGATAGTCAGGCGATCCGCCGATGGGCATGTACGATTTCGTCTTCTCCGACTCCAGGATGGCCTCTTCCGCCTCCTTCACCGACTTCAGCACCGGGGTGACACCGGTATCGTCCTGATACACGCCCACTCCGAGATTAACCTTGTTCGGACGATCATCCTTCCGGAACGCCTCGGTCAGTCCGAGAATGGCGTCAGGCGGTGCGGGTGACAAGGAATCGAAGTGCATGACCAATCTCCTGTATGAATCAGCGGGGACGCGATCCGCGCGTCAACCGTAGAATTTATGGACACGGGGTTTTATGGTATCCCGCCCGACTTTGATGATCCTCATTTCCCGCTGCGCGTTCTCCGGCGAATCGGACGCGTGGGCGGCATTGACCATGATATCCTGGCCGTACTCCTTGCGGACCGAACCCGGCAACGCCTTGCGCGGATCGGTGGGGCCGAGAATCTCACGTATCTTCTTCACCGCATTGCGGCCTTCATAGACCAGGGCCAGAATGCGTTCGCGCCCCGGCTGTCCCTTCTCGTCCGGAGGACAATCGGGCGCCCAGTAGCCCGTCATGAATTGGACAATCTGATTGAACTGCCGCTCGGCAAATACCGGTCCGATCAATTGGCCGAGCGGCGGAATCATGTCATCGGGTAGATCGAATCCAAGGTCCTTCTCAATGGCTTTCTTCGCCCGTTCGCCGGCCACGGACATCAACTTCTCGCGCAGCACGTCCCGCACCGGTCCGTAGAATTCTTCCGCCTCCTCGACGCTCATCCGGTCCACCTTGGCGCCCACGATGCGGAGACCAGAACCGGAGAAGATGTCGATAATGATGCCCGGCCGGATGCTGGCGAATTTGAAGTTGTCCGGCTTCAGCATGACCAGCGTCTGTTCGACGCCCTCCCCCTGCGGAACATCCACCGCCTCGGCCTGGATCCCGCCGTCGCGCTCGCTGTACTCGGCCCAGAGCAACAGGGCCTCCTTGACCGCGTCCGGATTCGGGCCCGCTATCACCGCCGGCTCCATAAAACGCACTTCGCCGGATGCGTCGCGCACAACATCGCCATACGTGGCGCGGACCGTCTCAGCCGTCTCCATCGTGCCGCCCAGGCGACCCACCGCCCGATTGACCTTCGCCACCGCATCCTCGCCTTCGAACAACAACATCATGACCCGGTGCGGCTTGCCGGTCGCCTCGTCCGGCATGAACGAGCGCAGGACATAATCGGCCAGCAGTCCGCTCTCCTCGCTATCAAGCGGCGATTTGTCGTTGTGGCGGCGGACCATTTCCGCGTAGCGCTCCACGAGTTCACGGCTCGGACCGAACATGCGCGCGGCCACCAGATCGAGGCCGGTGCGAACCAGAACCCGGCCGATGACACCGCCCGTGCGCGACTTCATGAGCGTGTAGGGTGTCAGTAATACAAATGCCATCTCTTTCGCCATTTCTTCCTCCTGAAAGTTGATGCCTCGCGAGGGTAGGCGCATCGGGCCACGGGATCAAGCAAGAACACTGGCCGCGCTGCGCCGGTCATGGTATACCGGACTTCGCCCATGACACAACCGCACAGTAACGCAACGGAACATCACGCCCACGGCAAGGCGCGAGCATTACGGTCGGTCCTGAGCGACGTGCGCCTGGCGGTCGCTTCCGGCCGACCAGCCGATGTCACGCTGAGCAGCCTATTCCGGAAATCCCGGAAATACGGATCCCGGGATCGCCGGTTTCTGGGGGACGCCATCTTTTCCTACTTCCGATGGTACGGCTGGTTACATGAATCATGCGGGCGGAATGACGATCTGGCCTGCGCACTGGCCTGGTGGCTTGATCAGGAGGCGATGCCGGACGGTATGCGCTGTATGGCTATCGACGCCGGTTTGGACCCCGACAGCCTGCCGTCCCTGGCCGGTCTGTCGCTGGAGGATCGCGCGCACCAACTGGGCCGCCTGCTGGGCATTTCCCCTCCCTCCATCGAACAACTCGTACCGGATTGGGTGGATGAGATGCTGTACCGGCCCCGTGACGATTCGCGCATATCACCGTTCGTAGAAAGCCTGCAAAGGCGACCGCCAACCTGGTTGCGCGTGCCCGGCGGCCGGGAGGATGAATTCCTTGAAGCATGGCGGCCGCATGATCCCGACGCCGCGCGGCATCCCGCGATCCCCGGGGCTGTTCGTTTGACGCGCGCGATCAGTCGCGATGCTGTCCATGGTCGGGCGACCATTCCGTTTGAGATACAGGATCTGGCGTCGCAATGCGTGGTATGGGCCTGTCAGCCCCAGCCAGGCGAGTCGTGGTGGGATGCTTGCGCCGGCGCGGGGGGCAAGGCGCTGCACTTGCTCGAATTCATGCGACGGCAAGGACGTGTGCGGGCCACCGATGTCCGGAAACGCGCGCTGGACGAAACGATGCGTCGAAGCCGCAGACTGGGGATGACCGGTATCGATGCGGCAGAGCTCGATGTGGAAGCGCAGGCGATCCCCGACGGACTGTTCGACGGCGTACTGGTGGACGCGCCGTGCAGTGGACTGGGAACCTGGTCGCGTAATCCCGACGCGCGCTGGCGGTGCAACGCCTCCGAGATCGATGAATTCAGCGAGCGGCAATATCGGATCATGCACCGGGCGGCTGGTAGCGTGCGCCCCGGAGGAACGCTGGTTTATGCCGCCTGCACCCTGACACATGCGGAAGGAACCGGCCTTATCAGACGATTTATCCGGGATCATCCCCCGTTCAGGTCCGACGATTTCGTCGATCCGCTGGCCGGGTCGTCGGAGGCCGGATGCGTGTATATCTGGCCTTGGATGGGGCCCTGCGATGGCATGTTCATCGCCCGCCTGAAGCGAGAATAAAAAAGGCTCGCCAGTCCGGGAACGATACCTATGATACCCGTGAGAGCGCACTTCCCCCTATTACGAGGGCTTCTTTACTTATGGCAAAATACTTGTTCATTACCGGCGGTGTTATTTCCTCGCTCGGCAAGGGCCTTACGGCGGCATCCATCGGACGCCTCCTGATCAATCGAGGCCTGTCCATCCGGATGCAGAAGTTGGATCCGTATTTGAATGTCGACCCCGGAACGATGAGCCCCTATCAACATGGTGAAGTGTACGTCACCGACGATGGCGCCGAAACGGATCTCGATCTAGGTCACTATGAACGGTTCACCGGACAGGTTACGAGCCGCAAGAGTAACTACACCGCGGGCCGCATCTACTGGGAGGTCCTGCGCAAGGAGCGGCGCGGCGATTATCTCGGCGGTACCGTACAGATGATCCCGCATATCACCGACGAGATCAAATCCTGCATTCGTTCGCTCGATGAACCGGGTGTCGATGTCATCCTGTGCGAAATCGGCGGCACGGTCGGCGACATCGAAGGCCTGACCTTCCTGGAAGCCATCCGCCAGATCGGCCTT
>CAYRPR010000110.1:0-4433 GCA_964425945.1 uncultured Verrucomicrobiota bacterium
CAAGGGAAAAGCGCGAACAAATTAATTCCGTTTTTGCTGGCTTTCATCCCGTTCACCGGTACCATCGCCGCTTATGACCGCCCCTAATCCAGCGAGCCCGGCGACCTTCGATGCGCCCGGCCGGCCGCTCCACGAGGTACACGGACTGGCCACCGTCGCGGCGATCTTCAGTTGTATCGGCCTGTTGATCGGCAATCTGATCGGCCTGGTCCTGGCCATTTTCGCGTGCCGGCACATGGATGCCGCCCCGAAGCGCTATCATGGCTATCGCCTGCTGTTTACGGGCTGGTTCATGGGCTTTTTCGGCTTGGCCGTGTACCCCCTGTTCCTCAATCAACTCCGCCATGCCTACGCCTCGGGCGAGTATGGTCACGCCCTGGCCAATGTGCTGATCGTGATGGTTGTCCTGCCCGTTATAATGATGGCGTACGCATGGCAGGACCGCCTGCCGGAGGCCCGGACCATTAAGGGGTATGCGTTCCTCGGCGAAGGCGGCCATGGGTCCCAGATGGATCTTCCGCTGGCGATCATCATGGCCGTGATCGGGATACTGATCATTGCGGGCGTCGAACCGTTGCTGAACGATTTATCGCGCGTGAATCGCGCGCTCTCGGGGGCGCCGTTCCTCATACTGGCCGCGCTGGGGCCGATTTTCAGGCGACGAGGCCTGCGCGTCCTGCTCCTCGTTATCATCGCGGGGTACATCATGCATGTGGCGGTCCCCTTCCAGCTGGGCGAGACGGTCACGCTACCGGAGCCGAATTTGGACTGATGAGTGCGCATCCCGATCTCGATGAACGCGTAGGCGACGCCCCCTCCCCGGCGGGCTTCAAACCGCGCCGCGGCATGAACTGGGGCATCATCGGCCTGATGTACGCCTCGTACTACATGTGCCGATACAATTTCCGTTTCGCCACGCCGGGCATGGCCGAGGAATTCGGCTTCAATGCGGAGGACATCTCCAACATCTTCGCGATCTGGTCCCTCGCGTACGGCACCGGGCAGCTGGTCAACGGCCTGATCTCCGACCGGCTTGGCGGTCGCACCATCATGTTTGTCGGCGCCATCGGCACGATCGCCATGAACTTCGTCTTCGGTTTCTCGCCGTTCGTGACCACGGTTTCCACGTTCGGTCTGATCGCGTTGATGAACGCGTGGTTCCAGTCGATGGGCGCCCCGGGCATGATCAAGATGAACGCCGCCTGGTTCAACCGAACCGAGCGCGGGACCTTCTCGGGCATCTTCGGCATCATGATCCAGCTCGGCCAGTTCGCCATCAACAACTGGGCGCCGCTGATCCTCGCCGGCTTCTCGTTGACGATCTTCGGCATGTCCTGGGTGGTCGCGCCCGGTCACTGGCGCCTGATGTTCATCCTGCCGCCGTTTGTCACGGCGGGCGTCGCGCTGATGCTTGCCTTCACCGTAAAAGAGGAACCCGCCCAGGCCAATTTCGGCGAGGCCGTCGAAGATGAGTTGGACAACACCGCCGGTACGCGCGTCAGCATCGCCGAATCCTTCGCGACGATCTTCCGCCATCCGCTCGTGTGGTTCTACGCCGTCGCGTATGCCTCCACCGGCGCGGTGCGGCACAGCTCCGACCAGTTGTCCATCCTCTACTTTCAGGAACAACTCGGGCTCGATTTGACAGACCGTCCGCCCGCCATCTTCTGGACCATGAACCTGATGCCGCTGGCCGCCGTGATCGGCTCCATCGCGGCGGGTTGGGTCTCGGACCGTTTTTTCAAGGGCCAGCGCTCGCCGGTGGCCATGGCGCTGTACTTCACCGAAGCCTGCGTCATCGGCATCGCCGCCACCGTGGTCATCAAGGGATTCGTGGGCCCCACGCCGGCCGGCATCTTCCTCGGCTGCACCTTCCTCGTGCTGGCCTCGCTGACGGTCAACTCAACCCATTCCATCGTCGGCGCCGCCGCGCCGATGGATATCGGAGGCAAGAAATTCGCGGGATTCGCGGCGGGCGTCATTGATTCCTTCCAGTACTACGGCGCGGCATTGAGCTTCTTCATCACGGGCCGCATGATCACCGCGTACGGCTGGGACGCCTGGTACCCGGTCATGGTCTGCTTCGCCCTGATGGGCGGCACGTCGATGCTGTTGGTCACGCTGAAGCAGAAGCGCATGAAACGCGAAGCCGCCGCGCGGGCCATCCCCTAGTCACCCGTACGCGGACAAAAAGGTGTCCGCGTGCTTTTTTGCTGGCCATACCCGGCCCGCCTGCTATCCTCACCGGTTATGTCAACGCATAGCGCAGAAAAATCGGACATCATTCTTCATCATCCGAAGGGCTTTCGAGCCCGGCGCGGGTTGAACTGGTGCGCGATCGGCATGATGTACGCCTCGTACTACATGTGCCGCTACAATTTCCGTTTTGCGGGCCCGGGCATGGTCGAGGAATTCGGCTTCAACGCGGCCGATATCGCCAAGATCTGGATGATCTGGTCGCTGGCCTACGGTACGGGACAGTTGTTCAACGGCCTCTTTTCCGACCGGATCGGCGGCAAATGGATCATGCTGATCGGCGCGGCCGGCACGATCGTCTGCAATTTCATCTTCGGGTTTTCCTCCTTTATCGGCACGCTGGCCACCTTCGGCCTGATCGCCCTGATCAATGGATGGTTCCAGTCCATGGGCGCGCCGGGCATGGTCAAGATCAACGCCGCCTGGTTCCACCGCACGGAACGCGGGACCTTTGCCGGCATCTTCGGCATCATGATCCAGATCGGCCAGTTTACGAGCAACCTGCTCTCGCCGCTGATTCTGGGCGGCTTTACGCTGACCTTTTGGACCCTGGGCACGTGGGTCGTCGAACCGGGCACCTGGCGGCTTCTTTTCATCGTTCCCCCGTTTATCACCGCCGTCGTCGCCGTCTTCATGGCCTTCGCCGTAAAGGAAGAGCCCGCGCAGGCCGGGTTCCCGGACGCGATCCACGACGAGATCGACAATTCCGTCGGCACGCGCGTGACCCTCAGCGAATCCTTCAAGACCATTTTCCGGCATCCGTTGGTGTGGTTCTACGCGTTGGCCTACGGGTCCACGGGCGCGGTGCGCCACAGTTCCGACCAGATGTCCGTGCTGTTCTTCACCGAACAGCTCGGCATCGACATGAACGTGCGCCCCATCTCGGTCATCATCACGTTGAACCTCATGACCGCGGCCGCCATTCTCGGTTCCATCGGCGCAGGCGTCATTTCCGACAAGGTGTTCAAGGGCCAGCGTTCACCGGTCGCCATGGGACTTTACCTGTTGGAGGCCTGCACCATCAGTTGCGCCGCCATCGCCATGTTTTCCGGGCTGATCCGGCCGGGCACCTTGGGCGTGTTTCTCGGCGGGATGTTCATGGTGCTGACCTCGTTGACGGTGAACTCCACGCATTCCATTGTGGGCGCGGCCGCGCCGATGGATATCGGCGGCAAGAAATTCGCCGGTTTCGCCGCCGGCGTCATCGATTCCTTCCAATACTACGGCTCGGCCCTCAGTCTCTTCATCTTCGGCAAGATGTACCTGAAATACGGCTGGAACGCCTGGTATCCGCTGATGGTCGGTTTTGCCCTGTGCGGCGCCCTTTCCATGTTCGCGGTCACCCGCAAGCAGAAGCGCATGAAACAGGCGGCGGCACAGGCCGCCGCGTAATGGATCGCGCAGGCACGGCCTTGCGATGCCGCGCTCCGTGGGTTAGATTCAAGAGAGGGCCATTATGAAGAGACATCATCTTTCGGCATTACTGCTGTCCGCCTCGTTGACCTTCGGCGCGCTCGCCGCAACGGTCGATAGCCCGAAGGTCGTCATCCGGGGCTCCAACACGTTCGGCGAGGAACTCGGCCCCGAACTGATAGAGGCCTTCGCGCAGAACAACCCGGATATCGTATTCGAGCTGGGCACCGAGGGGTCCGGCGCCGGCATGACCGCCCTGCTCAACGGCGAGGCCGATATCGCCTCCATGTCCCGCGTCGCCAGCGAGGACGAACTGCGACTGGCCCGCGCGCGCAAGTTGAATCTCAACACCCATTTCGTCGGCAGTTACGGCGTATCCGTCATCGTCAACGAGAAGAATCCGGTCCAGAACCTGACCGACAAACAGGTCCGCGACATCTTCACCGGCGACCTCACCAACTGGAAGGACGTCGGCGGGCGCGACGCGCCGATCCAGACCTACATCCGCGATCCGATCTCCGGCACCTATCTCGGTTTCCAGGAACTCGCGATGGAATATCTGCCGTACGTGGGGACCGCCGAACAATTGCTGAACTACCCGGACATCCTGAACGCCGTCAAGGACGATCCCAACGGCATCGGGTACATCGGCATGACACTCGTGCCGCGCCGCGGCGGCGTAGCCGCCGTGCAGATCAACGGGATTCCCCCCAACGCGCTCTCCGTCAACGAGGGCATGTATCCCTACGCCCGCGGCCTGCGGT
>CAYRPR010000110.1:4443-6824 GCA_964425945.1 uncultured Verrucomicrobiota bacterium
TACACCGTGCGCGCCAAGGAAAGCCGCGAAGCCCGCGCCTTCATCCGGTTCGTGCGCGGACGCGAAGGCCAGGCCATCCTCGAACGCGAAGGCTATGTGCCCCGCGCCATGCAACGCATGGACGCCGGCGGCATCGCGCGGTGAGGGTGGAGAAGAGAAGAATGGTTAATGGTTGATGGCTTGCCGCGGCGTAGTTCCGCGAAGCGGGACGAAGCCGGGTTCACGGTTTGCCGCGTTTTCCAATCGTTGGAAGGTTTTGACCCCCCGTTTTCCAATCGTTGGAAACGTTCAACATCCAATGTTCAACGTTGAACGTTCAATGTTGAGCGTTGGACGTTTTCCCCTCGTCCTCGTCCTCTTCCTCGTCCTCGATCGGGGGCTGGGGGTGGGGGCTTCGGTCCATTCAAGGGCTTTAACTGGACAGGCCCATCCGGGTATGTTTTATTGATGGGAACGCGGTATTTCTCAAGTGTACACACCCTTTGAATCAGCGAGGCGCACGATCATGAATAGGCGTTGGATTCCCCTGTTGTGTCTTATCGTAATCCCCCATATCGCCTACGGCTGGACGGAAGGCGATATCCGGTTCCCCGGCGTCATCAACAACTGGGATGTGGACGCGGCCATCGCCGCCCAGTACACCGGCCCCGACGGATCAACCAACTGGTTCCGCTATCAGGCGACCTCCACCAACAGCGGCACGCTGGAGTTCAAGATGGCGGTGAACAACTACGAACACCACTGGGGCGGGAATGCCACCTTCCCCAAAGACCAGATCGGAACCATGCAGTATAATGTCGGTCCCAACAGCGTGTTGTCCGGCGGGATGATCAACGACTACCGGTACGTCTTCACGGCAAAAGATCCAGGCCTGACCGACACCGACATCGCCGTCATGGAACTCTCCGGCGATCCGGCCTCGATCTCGTTCACCACGACGGATACGGCCGACAGCGATTCGTTGATCGTCCACGTGGTCTTCGATGCCGCTCCGCCGCCCGAGCAGAAGGTCTATGTGCGGTATACCACCAACAGTTGGACGAGTTGGAGCATCCGCCAGGGCACGATCAGCGCGAATACCGGCACGGTGCACCTGGCCGGGCTCTCCCCCAAAACAGTCTATGAGTGGTACGCCTTCTCCTCGACCGCCACGTCCAACTATCTGGGTTCCGCCAGCGGATTCGCCGTGGACGCGCTGACGCTGACCTGGGACAACGACAACGGGAACAATTTCTTCTTCGGCACGCCCGGCGACGCCGCCTGGGTCTGGCATAACGACAACCGCGTGATCTACGGAGGCAGCAACGTCCAGTTCTGGGTCAAGGTCGGCTACGCGAACAGCGACGGATCGGGCCAGTGGATCACGAACGCCGCGATCTATTATACGACCGACGGCAGTGAGCCCGCCGGCACAAATGGCGTCGGTTCGGGCACCACCCAGGTCCGCCTGATGACCTTCAGCCATACCGAAGCGGACAGCAGCCCCCTCGGCGACGCGATGTGGTGGGTGGGCACGGTCACCAATCTCAACATTTTCAATGAAGTGAAATACAAGATCGGCGTGTGGTACGACACCGCCACCGCGGAGCGATTCGCCGATTACAACGCCGCCGTGGACAACCAGATCTTCAGCTTCCAGATCGCGCAAGCGGGCGATCCGGAATTGACCGTCAACGGCGTGCCCGCCAACTACACGACCACCAAGTTCTTTGTCGATGAAGTCGCCGGCGATTCGCATCCGGTCCATATCGTATTCCGCCCGAATGCGGGGGCCACGTTGACGAACGTGGAGATCTTCAGCAACCTGAACCGGCGCGATTACGCCACGAACACCTATCTGCGCGGCGCGGAACTCGTCGAGGAAGGCCTCTGGCCGCCGGAAGGGAACACGATCAACGTCGGCGACGATAACCGGTACTTCAAGGCCTACGCAATGGACACGGTCACACCCGACCTGGAATACGAGCTGACCCTGCCCGCCGAAAAAACCGGCGCGTACCGGCTGACCGCGCGCTATCGCACGGAAGCCGACACCAACTGGGTCTGGTACAGCTCCTCGGGCCGGCGCGATCACGCGATCACGGTCTCGCCCACGAAGGCGCGGAACCTGGTGATGTACGAGATCAACACGTTGAACATCAGCGCGACGGGCGACTCGTTCGGACAGCGCAGTACGTTTGAGGATCTGCACGGCGGGCCGGGCGCGGTGATCTCGAACCGGGCCAACCTCGGCTACTTCCAGGCGCTCGGCGTCAACGCGCTCTGGTTCCAGCCGATCCACCCGAACCATATCGACGGGCGCGAGACGGATCCGAATACAGGCCAGCCGTACGACCTGGGCAGTCCGTACGCCGTCAAGAACTTCTATGAGATCATGCCGC
>CAYRPR010000111.1:0-6821 GCA_964425945.1 uncultured Verrucomicrobiota bacterium
CGGGCATTCCGCTGGTCCAGTATTTCCGGGTGTCCAAGGCGATGAATCGCGAACTGAAAGCGGCAAAGAAATGACCACACCGCGTCCACAGGTCGAATTGCGCACATCGCCGCACCTGCACCAGCCGGTGTCGGTCGACGTCATCATGCGCAACGTCGTGTACGCCCTGCTCCCGGTCTGCGCGTACGCGGTCTTCCAATTTGGAATCAGTGCCTTGGCTTTGCTGGTGGTCTGTACCGTGGTGTGTGTCGGTACGGAACAATTGTTCTGCAAACTGTCCGGACGCGAGAGCACGGTTGGCGACTGGAGCGTCGTGATTACCGGCCTTCTGCTCGCGCTGACCCTGCCCCCGGCGTTCCCGCTCTGGATGGCGGCCGTCGCCGCGTTCTTCGGCGTCGCGGTGGGCAAGGTGTTCTTCGGCGGACTCGGTTACAACGTGATGAACCCCGCCCTGATTGGCCGGGCCTTCGCGCAAGCCGCGTTTACCGTGCCCATGACCACGTGGACCCCGTCGATGGCCGCGGGGCGGTTCATGGAGTTCATCCCGTCCACCCTCACCCTCCCCTTCCTGAAGCCGATCTCGAACGGCGAATGGGTCGCTCAGATCGCCAGCGACGGATTCACCGGCGCCACACCGCTTGCCCTGATGAAGTTCGAGCAGGTATCGACCGACACCCTGCAACTGCTGACCGGGACCATCGCCGGATCATCGGGCGAAACATCCGCGTTGCTGATTCTGCTCTGTGGTTTGTACCTGATCGCTCGCAAGATGATGGATTGGCGCATCACGTTCAGCGTACTCGCCTCGGCCGCCCTGCTTTCGGGCGTCTTCTACACCGTGAACCCGGAGATCTATCCCAGCCCGCTCTTCACGTTGTTTGCGGGAGGCCTGATGCTCGGCGCCGTGTTCATGGCTACGGACATGGTCGCGTCACCGGAAACCCCACGGGGGGTATGGATCTACGGGGCATTGATTGGCGTGTTGACGGTCATTATCCGCCTGTTCGGCGGACTGAACGAGGGAGTGATGTACGCCATCCTGCTGGGTAACGCGGCGTCACCCTTGATCAGCCGGATAACCCAGCCACGCATTTACGGGTAGGTCAAAGCGAAGAAGGAGAAGCCGGCCGCATGAACAAGCAAGCCGCCATGGATATGCCCGTCATGCCCTCCAGCGGGAGGCTGATCGCGACGCTCGGCCTGATCGCCATGCTCGCGGGTTTGATGATCGTGCTGGTGTTTCAGGTCACGCTGGAACGCATCGCGCGAAATCATCAGGAAGCGCTGGAACGCGCCGTCTTCACGGTCCTGCCCGGCGCAACCAGCCGCACCAACTACCGGCTCGATGCCGACGGCCTGCGCGCCCTACCCGATGAGGCCATCGCACAGGCCAATCTGTTTGCCGGCTATGACGCCGACGGCACACTGGTCGGATTGGCCATTGAAGCGTCCTCGCGCGGCTATGCCGACGTGATTCGCGTTCTGTACGGTTACTCACTGGAACGGGAAAGCATTATCGGGTTCACGGTCCTGCAGAGTTCCGAAACGCCGGGCCTGGGCGACAAGATCGAGAAAGATCCCGCTTTTCTGGCCAATTTCGAGACGCTCGACGTGCAACTGAACGCGGACCGGACCGCCTTGGTGAACGAGATTGTGACCGTCAAACAAGGCGCCAAGACCCAGCCATGGCAGATCGACGGGATCAGCGGCGCGACGGTATCGTCCATGGCAATCGGCCGTGCCCTCCGCGAAAGCACGAACCGCTTGATTCCCCTCCTGGCCGCGCATCGGGATGGACTCATCAACCCACCGAAGTCCCAAAATCTCCCCTCCTTGGAGGGGTCCGCCTATCGCGAAGGGAGTCGGCGGGGGGTGGGTGAAAACAGCTTGGAGAACGAATAATGGCGCACGATCCAAGACAACCGAAACCGCTCGGCGTGGATACGCTGAGTACCGGGTTCTGGAAAGAGAATCCGGTCTTCGTGATGCTGCTCGGCTTGTGCCCCGCCCTCGCCGTGAGCAACACCGCGCTCAATGCCCTGGCGATGGGCCTGGCCAGTACCTTTGTGTTGCTCGGCTCCGGTTTGCTCGTGTCCATCCTGCGCAACGTGATTCCGAAGCAGGTGCGTATCGCCTCCTACATCATCATCATCGCCACATTCGTCACCGTGGTGGATTACACCATCCACGCCTTGAGCCTGGAACTGTACAACGCCCTCGGCGCATTCATTCAATTGATCGTCGTCAACTGCATCATCCTGGGCCGCGCGGAAGCGTACGCATCGAAGAATCCGGTGGTGAATTCAGTGGTCAACGCCTTGGGCATGGGCGCCGGCTTCACCTTCGCCCTGCTCTCCGTGGGCGTCGTGCGCGAATTGCTGGGTTTCGGCACGATCTTCGGCGTGCAGGTCTTCGGCGAGCAATTCCAGCCCTGGGCCGTGTTTATCCTGCCGCCGGGCGGGTTCATCGTGTTGTCCCTGTGGCTCGTGTTGTTCAGCGTAATCACGCGACGCCAGGCGCGGAAGGAGGCGGCTCATGCATCCTGATTCCGTATCCTTCATCTTCCTGCACGCGTTCCTGATCAATAACTTCGTGCTGGCCCTGTTCCTCGGTCTGTGCCCCTTCCTGGGCGTGTCCGCAAAACTGAAAACGGCCTGGCCGATGGGTCTCGCCGTGATATTCGTGATGCTGGTCGCTTCCACCTGCGCGTACGGCATCAACATCCTGCTCGTGAAATTCAATATCGAGTACCTGCGCTTGATCTGCTACATCGCCGTCATCGCCTCGGCCGTGCAACTGGTCGAGATGACGATCAAGAAGTTCAGCCCGACCCTGTTCCGGATGCTGGGCATTTACCTCCCGCTGATCACCACCAATTGCGCGATCCTGGGCATGGCCCTGTTTCAGACCTTCAACGAATACAATTTCATGCAGAGTCTGGCGTTCAGTCTCGGCGCCGGCGCGGGCTTCATGCTGGCGCTCGTACTGATGGCCGGACTGCGGGAGCGGCTGGACCTGGCCAACGTGCCGGACGCCTGCACCAGCGCCTCGGTGGCGCTGATGCTGGCGGGCTTGTTGTCACTGGCCTTCATGGGTTTCGCGGGGCTGGGAGGATGATATGGATATGTTGGCGCCCTATTTGATTGCGATCGGCTTGATTCTGGCCGTGGCCCTGGGATGGGTCGCGGTGCAGTACGCAGCCCGCCGATTCGCTTTGCGCCATCCCGAGTACGGGCCCCATCGCGAATGCATCGGATGCGGCCGCGCTTGTACGTGCGAAGATGAAGACGGCCACACACCATGAACGATGAAACTTGAACCCGACGATAAAGGAGCACCATGAAAATAACCGAATACGACATCAGCAATCCCTACAAGGCCAACGTGGTCAGCAACGAGCGGATCACACCCGCCCAGACCGATGAGGTGCGGCATCTCGTGTTAAGCATCCCGGATGCCACGTTCAACTACGTCGAGGGGCAGAGTATCGGCGTGCTGGCTCCGCCGCCGGAGACATTCGGCAATCCGCATCATTTGCGCTTGTACTCCATCGCCAGCGCGCGACAGGGCGAACAGGGCGATCTGGCTGAAATCGCCATTTGCGTGCGTCGCTGTTTCTATGTCGATGAAATCAGCGGGGAACGATATCCCGGCGTCGCGTCGAATTATCTGTGCGACCGGAAACCCGGCGAGGAGATTGACATCACCGGTCCGTATGGACGCCAGTTCCAGGCTCCGAAGGACAATACCTGCAACCTGCTCATGATCGGGATTGGCACGGGTATTGCGCCCTTCCGCGCGTTTATGAAGCACATCTACGAGGAACGCAAGGAATGGAAGGGCAAGGTACGCCTCTTTTACGGCGCGCGCACCGGCATGGACCTGCTCTATATGAACGACATCAAGAACGATCTGGACCTGTACTATGACAAGGAGACGTTCAAGGCGTTTGAGGCGTTGAGCGCGCGTCCGCACTTTGATGAGCCGCCCGACATCGAAAACCGTGTCTTGGATAATGCCATCGAAGTCTGGGAACTCGTTCAGGATCCGAAGACCTACGTCTACGTGTCCGGACTGTCGACGCTGGAACAGACCATGGACCGCGTCCTGTCCGCCCTGGCGGGATCCAAGGAAGCGTGGCAGGAGAAGAAGAAGGAACTGATCGCCCAGCGCCGCTGGTCAACGTTGTTCTATGATTGATCTCGCTCGGGGAAGGCTGCCGTAGCTTCCATCGCCCGGCCATCGGGATACGCGTGCACTTGCACCGCCATCGCAATCGCCGCCGGCACAAGAAACGGCCAGAGCAAACCGCTGATGAATACGGTAACCAGCGCAAACAAGGCCGCGCCCTCCATCATGGCCCACAGGATCAGATTTCCGGTCAGGTAGACCTGCGGCGGCAGTACACCGCCACGTCGCCCCGACTTGAACACCATATGCCGCGCCAGATAGGCCGTGGGGATCAGGACGACCAGCATCGCGCAACACAGATAGAAGAAGATGGCCATCGATTCGAAATCCTGTGGCGGCGCGTCGTTACCCGCCCGCATGGCCAGGATGACGATGAAGAAGAATGCTTGGCCGGCCAGCAGGGCCGCCCAAATCAAACGAGCATTCTTAAGGACCCCTGTGGGCTTAGTCTCATCCATGACGCAACTTATACACGGCCCCAGCAGAATCCGCAATTTTAAGCTGGTCAAGCGCTTTACCCGCCCTGCATAGTGACCATGTACGTTGACAATGTACCTGTCCCCAAGGAGATTCTGGCGTGAATAAACCCACTTTGATTGCGTGTATGATTATCGGATTGGGCCTCTGCACCGCCGAGGCGGCGCCCGTGATTGACGGGTTTCTGGACACGGAAATCTATGGCGCACCACTGGCGGTTCAAGATACCCCAACCGGATTCGGCAATGCGACCAACGGGCATCCGCGCGTGGCGATCGGCGGATCGGAATTGAACGCGGCTTATGCGCACATCGAGGAGGGCGTCCTCTATCTCTTCTTCGCCATGAACCTCGAGACACTCGCCCAGGGTCTCGACTTCCCCGCCGGCAACGGCAACACGCTGGATATTTTCATCGACGCGTTTCCCGGCGGGCAAAACAGCCTGCGCGGCGATAACGCCGATGTGGACGGCAACGGCCTCGTTCGCATGGGACATCTGGACGCTGAACAGGACGGACTGAAGTTCGATACCGGCTTCGATGCGGACTTCTACTTCACTTTTCGCAATTTCACGGTGGTCCAGGATTTCGGCCCGGGCATCAACAACCGCGAAGTGTGGCGGGGGAAGATCGAAATGGCGACCCTGCCGACGGCTAGCGGTTGAACCGGCATCAACCTGGGTGTGGGCCCCGACGGGGTCTACAAAATCTATACCGCCTCTTTCACGCTTCAGAAGGGCGTGCGCTTCGGCTTTCGCAACAGCAACACCGGCGGCGTGAACGGCGTCGGGGAGGACGATGAAGAGGATACAAGCGACGCGATCAATGTGACGACCGGCCTGGAGCTGGCCATTCCGCTGAAATTGCTGGGCGGGCCGAACAGTGAACTGTCGCCGGACATCAAGGTGTGCGCATTTATCAATAACTCAGACCACGGTTTCCTGTCGAATCAGGTACTCGGTCCGCTCGGACAGCCTTCCGACGGTTACGGCAACCTCGGTGAACCCAAGACCTTGAGTTTCGCGATTCCGGAAATTCCCGGCGACCAGTTCTTCGCCATGGGCAACGACGTGGAATCGGTCCGTACCGTCGGCTCGTCGCTGGACGGCGATACCGGTGAGATCACGCTGAACTGGCTGGCGGTGCCCGGCGACGAGTTCATCCTGGAAGCAACCGAGGATCTCGTAGATCCTGAATGGACGCCGATGGGAACGACGGTGACTTCCAGCACGGCGTATGTCCAGATGATCACGAACTTCGTGCCCGACCGCCTGTACGTCCGCGTGGCGGAACAACTGCCCTGAACATCGGCTAGCCCGCATCGTATTCGTGCGGAAGCGGGACATTGATGCTCTCGTGCCACGGCAGGCCGTAGCGATAGAGATCCTCCATGAACGGGTCGGGATCAAACTGCTCGACGTTGAACACGCCCGGTTTCATCCATTGCCCGTTCACCATCATCTTCGCGCCGATCATCGCCGGGACACCGGTCGTATAAGACACCGCCTGCGCGCCGACCTCGCGGTATACCTCGGCATGATCGCAGTTGTTGTAGATGTAGTAGGTCTTGTCCTTCCCGTCCTGCACGCCCTTGATCTGACAGCCGATCGACGTCTTGCCCGTGTAGTGTTCCCCCAGTGACGACGGCTCCGGCAGGACGGCCTTCAGGAACTGTAGCGGCACGATCTCCACGCCCTGATATTTCACCGGATCGATTCGCGTCATGCCGACATTCTGCAATACACGCAGGTGGGTCAGGTAATTCTCCGAGAAGGTCATCCAGAACCGCGCGCGACGGATGGTCGGGAAATGTTTCACCAGCGATTCCAACTCCTCGTGATACAGCAGATACGATTCGCGCGGGCCGACATCGGGATAATCGATGGGTTTGTGGATGGATAGCGGCGGCGTTTCAACCCACTGGCCATTTTCCCAGTACCGGCCCTTCTGCGTGATCTCGCGGATATTGATTTCCGGATTGAAGTTGGTGGCGAAGGCCCGGCCATGGTCGCCGGCATTGCAATCCACGATATCCAGGTAATGCATCTCGTCAAAGTGATGTTTTTGCGCGTAGGCGGTAAAAACGCCGGTCACCCCCGGATCAAATCCGCATCCGAGCAGGGCCATGAGACCGGCCGCGGCATACCGGTCGTG
>CAYRPR010000112.1:0-6804 GCA_964425945.1 uncultured Verrucomicrobiota bacterium
GGGTACGCCCTCGAGCAGGAGATGACCGTTGGCCAGCAGGCCGATCATCAGGCGGTCGATGAGATAGTGCTGGCCGATGATGACCTTCTCGATCTCCGCGCGTAACGAACCCACAAACGCGCTCTCCTCCCGCACGCGTTCATTGATAACATCAATACCCACCGTCATGTGCTCGCTCTCCTTTCCTTAATACATAGACATAATCCGCGCATCATAGGGGGGGCGGACCGGTATGGCAAACGGCAATACCGTCCGCCGGCGTCAGGAAGAATAGACAGCTATCCCGCGGAAATGTTCACCTGCCGCAGGGCCTCGTACAGGGCGATCGAGACGGCATTGGCCAGATTCAGCGAACGGACCTGGTCGGCCCGTAAGGGAATGCCCCGTACGCGGTCCGGGTGGCGATCCAACAGGCTGTCCGGCAGTCCCTTAGTTTCGTTCCCGAAGATCAGCAGATCCCCGGGCTGGTAACGGACGTCGAGATAGGAACGGGTCCCGCGCGTACTGAACAGATGGAAGGAACGATCCCGCATTCCGTCCATGAACGCGTCCAGCGACGGATACCGGTGCATCGTAACCGAGTCCCAGTAATCGAGCCCCGCGCGCCGCACCGCCTGGTCGGTCAGCCGGAAGCCCAGCGGCTCGACGAGATGCAGGGGCGAAGCCGTCGCGGCGCAGAGTCGCGCGATGTTCCCCGTGTTCGGCGGAATCTCCGGCTCGACCAGCGCCACCTCCAGCGGCGGCTCCGGCCAGCGGAACGGCAGGTCGACTCGGCGCGCATGGGTGTGCTTCATGGCGGAGGCACGATAGCAGACATCGCCGGCACAACTCCATCTGAAAAGCCAAACGGCGCCGTCCGTTGACCGGAACGACGCCGCATGGTGGGGATGTGTGTGATCGATATCCTATTCCTCGTCGGCCTTTTCCTTCCGCTCCTTCTTCTCCTTGTACGCTTTCCTGTCCTTGTAGGCCTTCTTGTCCTTCTTCTCGCCGTACTCCTTCTTATCCTTGCGGATCTTCTTCTCCTTCTCGTCCTTGATCTCCTCGGCCTGCTCCTTGTCCGTGCCGCCGTGATGATCCGATACGGCTTTCAACGGCAGGCCCAACAGCATCGCGCCCGCGACAAAAATCGCCGCCGTGCACAGACCGAACATTCGTTTGATTTTCTGCATGATATGTCTCCTTTCGTGCAGAGGTTTGCGCCACTTCACTGACAACTGATTCCGACAGGTCAACCAGCGTGATGTTCAAGAATTATAGAAAAAACAGCCCGCCCGCTATTTCTTGACTTCCAATCATTGGAAGTTTTCGGCACCTGTTTTTCCAATCGTTGGAAGTGGAGTTTTGAACCGGCGCATGGTAAAATGAAAAACACAAGGGGGAGGTCTGATTCATGAAGTGGGCAAAATGGATGACCGGTCTGTTGCTGGTGGGATGGGTATGGACCAGTAACGCGGAAATCGTCATCGAATCGTTTTCGAACAACGGCACGATCACATTTACCGAAGTGACCAACGCGGGTTGGTACCGCGTCGAGTGGGCGTCCGCGCCCGACGGGCCGTGGTCCGGTTCCTGGTCGACATTGGATGCCATTCCGGCCGTCGGCAATGGGGCGGTGACCGCCGCCGTGCCCATGTTGTACCGGGTCGTCGCCTATGATCCGCCGCCGGAGGGGATGGTGTTGATTCCCGGCGGCAGCTTTGTGATGGGTAACGCGACCAATGCGTTTGCGGACGATGGCGGCGGAGACGAACTGCCCCAGCACACGGTGTACGTCAGCGGATTCTACATGGATCGCCATGAAGTGACCAAGTCGCTCTGGGACGAGGTTCGGGAGTGGGCGCTGACTAATGGCTACACGTTCAGTTTCGCCGGTGAGGGGAAAGGGCCCAATCACCCCGTCCATACCGTGACCTGGCATGACGCCGTTAAATGGTGCAACGCGCGATCGGAGCGCGAGGGACTGCCCCCCGTGTATTACACGAATGCGGCGCATGACACGGTATATCGAACCGGAGAGATTGATCTCTTCATAAACTGGGTGGACTGGTCCGCGGACGGATACCGGTTGCCGACGGAGGCGGAATGGGAAAAGGCCGCGCGGGGCGGTGTGGCGGATACGCGTTTCCCGTGGACGGACTTCACGAATAACATCTCTCATGCGAAGGCCAATTACCAGGGCTATGGCGCGACGTTTTCCTATGACTTAAGCGACGGCACGCATCCGAATTATACCGACGACACGCCTCCATACACCGCGCCCGTGGGCGAATTCACGCCCAACGGATACGGTCTGTTCGACATGGCCGGCAATGTCGCGGAATGGTGCTGGGACCGGTACAGTCCGTCCTATTACGAGACGTCCCCCTCTGACGATCCTCGCGGTCCGGCCGACGACGACAACCGGGTGTATCGCGGCGGCGGTTGGGTGAGCAGCGCCTGGGAGTCGCGCTGTTCGGCGAGATTAAGTTCGAATCCGGCGGCTCCGAATTATTGGATCGGCTTCCGCACGGTACGCCGCCAGTAGAACAGCCGGCTCCAGCGCTTCTGTTGGCAAAGCAGGGCGTGACATGAATCATAAGGCTGATATTCTTCCCGCCTGCAAAAGGGACGATTCCATGACAGCAATCAGCCGATGGCAATACGATGAGTTCCGACAGGTGGGCAAGAACTATGGCGCGCCGGAGGAAGTGGATGTCTATGATTCGACCCACGCCGATTTCCGGGATGCGGTGGCGGAAGCCGACGCGATCCTGGATTTGTTGGGGACGCGGCCGGGCGACCGGATTATAGAAATCGGGACGGGCACCGGGACGTTCGCCATTCAGGCCGCGCGCCGCGGCGCGCAGGTATACGCCATCGATGTCTCGCCGGCCATGATCGCGCAGGCCCGCGCCAAGGCGGCAAAGGCCGGTGTCACGCCGATCGAGTTTATCCACGCCGGATTCCTGACCTATGAACATACCGATACGCCGGCGGATGCAGTCGTCACGTCGCTGGCCCTGCATCATCTGCCCGATTTCTGGAAGGGCGTCGCCCTGCGTCGCGTGAACCGGATGCTGAAGGACGGTGGACTGTTTTATCTGTATGATGTCGTCGTCGAGGATGCGCGGGCGCTGGAACGCATCGCGGCGTTCATCGACAAGCAGGCGGCGGCCGGAGGCGATTTCCTGCGCGATGATGCGGAGACGCACTTCCGCGAAGAGTACTCGACCTATGACTGGATCATGGAAGGACTGCTGACGCGCGCGGGATTTGAGATCAAAAAGCGCCGGATGACCGACGGTCTGCTGGGCGCTTACCTGTGCGTGAAGAAGACCGGAGCGCTTGCGTAACGCACGCCCATTTCACTGCGGGTAGTCCCCGGCGGGGCGCCGGGACATACCCGCGCTCCGAAGCCATCCAGAGGCCGCGATCGAAGGTATCCCTTGAAGAATTCTGGGAATTCTGGGGACAGACACCAATCTGTAACTCGTTGATTATCAACGATGGTTTGTTTCAGACAGGGCGTCGCGGCGCCATATATTCTCCGTCCCTTGTTCCGCTGCCATGCTCTCGGCTCACCGGGCCGTCTTCGCCCTGCCTGTCGTTACTAGACTACTGGAGGTGGGGCGAACCCTCCGGGTGAGCCGGTAATGTATTTGGGGACAGACACCATTTCGTAACTCGTTGATTATCAACGACGGTTTCTCCGGGCGTGGTGTCCCCGTGCCATATATTCTCTGTCCCTTACGCCGGTCCCTTACGCCGCGCGTATGCGGGACCAGCCGCAGTCATTACTCGCCGGTCTCGCGCGGCGAATCGATCAGATCCGCCCCGGGGATGCGGCCGATGGCGCGGTCCAGCAGCACCTGCTGTACGCGGTAATCCCGCGCGGCGGTAATCCGGTCGAGCCTCGCCTGCGTCAGATCAAGCTGGGATGAGAGCACATCCAACTGGGTCAGTTCGCCGACGCGGTACCGGTTCTCCGCAAGCCGCAGGGCCTCCTGGGCCTGTTCAATCACGCGTTCGGACGCGTCCAGAATCTCGCGGGCGACGTCGAGATTATGGATGGCCTGCCGCACTTCCAGTTCCACGGCCAGCCGGATCTCCTCCTCGCGCAGGCGATTCTGCTCCAGCCGGGAACGCGCCTCGATGGTTTCGCCGCGTATGCGACCGCCTTCCCAGATCGGGACGGACACGCCGACGCCCACCCGCCAACCTTCCAGCGGATCGGGATCGGACCCGTACCGGTTATGTGAATAGGAATAATCGCCGAACAAGTTCAGCACGGGCCAGCTCTGGCGCTTCGTTTCCCGAAGCTGATGTTCCGCGGCGTGACTCTCATGGCGTACCTGACGCAGTTCGGGGCGATACTCGGCGGCTTCGCGCAGGGCGTCTTCCATCGCGGGCGCGTTGCCGGATCCTTCGAAGTCGCCAACGAGCCGCACTGTATCGCCGTCGAATCCTTCGTCGGCGGACATACCGAGCGTGTTGCGCAGGTCTTCGAGGGCGAGGCGATAATCGTTCTGCGCGCGCAACAGGGGCGGGCGCGCGTTGGCGACGCGCACCTCGGCCTGCAGGACATCGAACCGCGCCCCCGCGCCGGCGTCAAACCGGTTCTGCGCCAGCTTCAGTTGCTGTTCCAGCAGTGCGAGCGATTCCTCCTGTACCGCGATGCGCTCGCGCGCCAGCAAAGCGTCGTAAAACTTGCGATGGACATCGGTCAGCACATTGATCTGGACGGACATGACCTGTTCCTCGAGCGCCGAGGTCAGGGCGCGCTGGGTACGCACGCGGGCCAGCAGGCGTCCGCCGCCATACAACGGTTGAGTGAATTGGATGCCGGCCGTCCATCCGTAGTCATCGGGATTGGACTCCGGGCCGAACGATTCGAGGCGGTTGTCGTCCTCCGTCGTGTACGTGCCGGCCAGCTCCACGTTTGGCCAGCGCACACTGCCGACGGCCGTCGAACGGCCTTCCTGTTCCACAAGCCGCTCGCGCGCCTGCGCCAGCGCGGGGTTGTAATGCAGGGCGAGGTTCAAGGCCGTGGCCAGATCGATATCGACCGGGTGTTGCGCGGTCGATATATCCGCGCCCAGGACAATGAGCGCCAGCGCAACGTAGAAGCGGCGTCTCGCCGCGTTTCCGCAAAGATTACGGCTCATGGCTCGCCCCCTTTGCGCTCTCATCATCCTCCGCCTCTGTCACGCCGCCCTTGTGGAATCCGGCGGGACGCCCGGTCACTTTCAACGCGAGATCCGAGAAAATCGAGTACATGACCGGGATGACGAACAAGGTCAACAAGGTGCTGGTGATCATGCCGCCCACGGCGACGACGCCGAGCGGCCGGCGGCTTTCCGCCGCTTCCCCGAACCCGATCGCAATGGGCAGAATCCCCGCGATCGTGGCCAGACTGGTCATCAGGATCGGACGCAGGCGGATGATGCCCGCCTTCAGCATCGCCGCCCGGCTATCCAGGCCCGTTGCCATCTGCTTGTTGGCGAATTCGACCAGCAGGATCGAGTTCTTGGTCACCAGCCCGATCAGCAGGATCAGACCGACCTGACTGAAGATGTTCAGGTTCATCGCGCTGATGCGCGGCACAAGCGCGGACAGAATGTGCGCGATGGCCGGCGCATCCTCCGCGTACGTGGCCCACCCGTGGAAATTCACGCCGAAATGATTCACCCAGCTCAGGAGATAGAGTGCTCCGAACGCGCCGATGAAGGCGAGCGGCAAGGCCAGCAGGACCGTGAACGGATGGATGAAGCTCTCAAACTGCGCGGCGAGCACCATGTACACGACGATGATGGCCAGGATCATGAAGCGATAGATATCGCCCGACGATTCGCGCAGATTGCGCGCGTCGCCTTTCCAGTCGTATCCCGCCTCGGTCGGCAACTGCTCGCGCAGCATGGTTTCGGCCCGGTCCATCGCCGTACCGAGCGGCATGTTCATCGGCGTGCCTTCGACCGTCGCGGATCGCTGGCGCTGGAATCGCTCGATCCGGTTGGGACCCGCGCCTTCTTCCAGGGTCACCAGATTGCTCAACGGAACCAGTTGATCGCCGGCGCCGCGCACGTACAACCGGTCCAGGTGCTCGGGCAGAAGCCGGTCCGTCCGATCCATCTGCGCGATGACCTCGTACTGTTTGCCGTCCTGCTTGTAATCCGACAGGTCCTGTCCGCCGAACTGAATCTGCAGGGTGCGGGCGATGTCACGGATCGAAACGCCCAGCGCGGCGGCCCGGTCGCGGTCCACGCGCACCCGGACTTCGGGTTTGTTAATCTCGTACGTCGAGCGGACGTTGACCAGAAAACCCTCCTGGCGTAGTTGATTCTGGAAGTCGGTCGCGAGCGCGTCCAATTCGTTCAGGTCCGAATGGGTCAGCACGAGCTGGAATGGCTGGCCCCAGGTGATATCGACGGCCTTCGGCAGGATGGGGATCGCGCCTTCGACCTCGGTGATGAACCGCGCGCCGAGACCGACCGGGCCCGATACCATATCGCGGACATGCGGGCGGCCGCCCTTGCTCAGGCGCATGAACATGAATCCAAGCGTTGGATCGCCGGGCCCGGCGAACGGCAGGGCCGTCGCCGTGAAGAACATCTCGACGCCCTCCGTCTCCGTCGCAATCTCCTCCATCTTGCGGACCATCCGGTCGGTGTACTCCGTGGTGCTGCCCTCCGGCGTGATGGCGATGGCCAGCAGGCGGCTCTTGTCCTCCTCCGGCAGAAATTCCTGTTCGAGGTTGTTGAAGAAGTAAAAGGCCAGTCCGAGCGAACCCAGGGCGATCAGGATGATGCTCTTCCGATGATGCAA